>JAQTOL010000158.1 GCA_028748945.1 Paludibacter sp. | reverse complement strand
TTTTTAGATTGTTTCTGGCATTGTTTTCACTGTCCTCGTGGTACAATTACCGAAGCCTGCAATTATTGCAGGATAATAGTAAAGCATTGCCGGTTTACGAAAAAAGCAATTATGCCGATTATCGCATTCAGGTGAATGATGAACTTATTTTTCGGCTTATTTCCGCAGATGAAACAGGTATGTCAAAATTAATCTCACCTGAAAACGGAACAGGTGGTCAGAATCAAATATCCTATCGTGTTTATCCCGATGGAACAATTGATTTGCCATTTATTACAGGCATTTCAGTTGAAGGTCTAACCCTCGCCGAAGCAACCTTATCAATTGAACAACGTTTCAAAGAGATAATACCTGATGCTGTTATCCGATTGAACCTTGCGAACAAAACTTTTACAGTTGTTGGTGATGCGGGGACAGGTATTTTTTCTATTTATAAGGAAAAACTTACGATATTCCAGGCACTGGCCATGTCCGGAGATTTTAATGAGTCGAGCGATCGAAGGCATGTGCGTATCATTCGTGAAACCAATGAAGGAACTAAGATTCTGGAATTTGATATCCGGCCCAAAAGCATTATCGATTCAAAATATTATTATATTTATCCCAACGATATTATTTATGTCCGCAAGGAATTTTCAAGTTTCTATAAAGTCACTAATTACTCTGCATTACTCAGTGTAATTACGTTTTCGATGTCATTATTATTTACCGTATTAAATTACAAAAAATAATTTTAGCATAATGCAGCATCATTTGCATTAATCTAAGAAATCAACAATGCACTATGGAACAAAATAATTATGAAAAATCATTTACTGATGAAGAAGAATCCGGATTTGATATACTGGAATGGATATCTTATTTTCTTCATTTTTGGTACTTATTTGTAATCGGTGTGATTATAATGTTAGGGGTAGCTTATCTGGAAAACAGAACCTGGTTACCCAGTTATCAGACAGCCGGCAGGGTTATGATTGAAGAAAATCGTAGTACAACCAACAGTACCATGGGATTGATGCAGGGGTTTGGTGTCGAATCAGGATTTAGGAATGCTCAAAATCAGGTGATTATGCTTGGGTCATACGACCTGATTGGTAAAGTAGTCGATAGTTTACCCTACCTGAAAGTTGATTATATTTCCATGGGAAGTTTTAAAACCCGCAATCTTTACCATACTTCACCCATAATTATTCAACCGGATTATGTAGCTCCCGAAGCATACAATCTTCTTTTCAAGATAAAATTACGTTCGAACGGAACATACACGATTACGGTAGATGAAAATAAGTTGTATAAAAATTTCGTTATCGAAGGACGATACGGGGAACCGATACAACATAATTTATTTTTTATCACGGTCAATAATGTCGATAATTTTATGGGAAATAATGACTTATACTTCCGGTTTCGATCAAGGGAGTCCTTAGTCGATGATTTTTCATCACGAGTAAATTTTGCATACGTTACGGAAGGTTCTTCTGTTTTACAAGTCAATTTAGTTAGCGAAACACCAGACAGAGACATTGATTTTATTAATAAATTGTGTGAAACCTTCCTGGCTGCAAATCTGGAAAGAAAGAATGAAGCTGCAAATAAAACCATGAAATTTATTGACAGTCAGTTGACTGATGTAGCAAAGTCCCTGGCTGTATCCGAAGATGAAATGACCCGTTTTCGACAAACGAATCAGATAGTGGATGTTCCAAGTCATACGAGTGAATTGTTGGGCAAAGCTTCAAAATATGATGCGGAGGAATCAGAACTCAAATTACGTGAAACTTACATGAATTATCTGGCTAAATATCTAAAAACTAATTTGGCAGATGGAGCAGTTGTAGCACCTTCAAGTCTGGGACTTAATGAACCGTTGTTAATGTCGTTAGTACAACAATTTAACGACTTGAATTTCAAGAGAAGTGAAATTTCAGAAAAGAATCCATATTATGCACAGGATACCAAGTTAATAAATAATATGAAAGGCTCAATCATGGAAGTACTCAAAAGTATGCGTGCTTCTCTGGAAATTGAGAAAACGGATTTTTATAGTCGGTTGTCGGATGTAAATAAAGAGATAAAAGAACTTCCCAAAAAAGAATTGGAAATGATAGCCATTGAACGAAAGTACAAAATGGATGATAATTATTTTACCTTCTTTTTGCAAAAGCGTGCCGAGTCGGATATCTTAAAAGCATCTAACACACCCGATAACGTTATTCTGGATAAGGCCAGGGTGATGTCCATAACTAATTCGGGCAAGAAATCGAAAACAACCCTTATGTTTTTGCTTCTAGGTGTGCTGATTCCTACCATTATAGTCATTGTAGTTGAATTGCTTAACAATACTGTCCGCTCAAACAGAGATATTGAAAAAAATTCTGTATTTCCATTAATCGGTTCTGTTCGTCACACCATAAGTAATGATCCTATGTTGGTGGCTAAAAATCCGCGCTCTACCTTTACTGAAATGTTCCGGGTTATCCGTACGCGTATCGAATTTATTGTTCAACGTAAGACAAACATTATGGTTATGACAACTTCAACGGAATCGGGTGATGGTAAAAGTTATTTCTGTATTAATCTGGCAGCTGTGTACGGAATGGTAAGTCCCAAAACAATTTTGGTGGATATGGATATTCGTAAACCAAGTATTAATCAGCGCTTTGAAATTACACAAACGAATGGTGTAAGTAATTATCTGATTAATCAATGTACATTGGATGATGTGATAATACATGGTTTGCCCGGTGCTGATTTTGATATTTTGCCTGCAGGAACAATACCTCCTAACCCGGGAGAATTAATTCGTTCGAATAAACTGGTAGAAATGTTTGCAGAGCTGCGCAAGCGATATGAATTTATCATTGTAGATACCAGCCCGATTGGTATTGTGACCGATGCATATTCGTTGGCAGCACTTTCCGATACGACAATATTCATTGTACGTAATGGAAAAACAAATAAAAATCTGTTCAAAAGACTTAGTGCACAATTGAAGTTTGATAATATACAGAATATGTACACGGTAATGAACGATATAGGAAATTCCGATGGAGCTCATTACGCAAGATATAATTCGTACGGTTACCGTTATTCTTATGGATTCGAATATACGTCGAGATCGAAGAAGAAGAGAAATCAGGCCAGTGAACAGTACGCAAAATACTATGAAGATGATAGTGAGATTTGAAAACTTGAAAATTTGAAAATGAAAGAGTGGAAAATAAAGATTTGAGTTGAACTGTATTTGACGAATTGTTGTTTACAGGGGGAAAATATAGTAGAATAAGTGTAATTCGTATAAAAATTTATTTAATTAGTATATAATGAAGAAAGTAGCTTTGATTACTGGTATAACAGGACAAGATGGTGCCTATTTAGCAGAACTCTTATTGAAAAAAGGATATATTGTGCATGGACTAAAACGTCGTTCATCGCTGTTCAATACCGATCGTATAGACCATTTGTATCAGGATCCGCACGTTGATAACCGGAATTTTGTATTGCATTACGGTGATATGACCGATTCGATGAATATCACACGAATAATACAGGAAACACAACCCGATGAAATATATAACCTGGCTGCAATGAGCCATGTGAAAGTAAGTTTTGATACACCCGAGTACACGGCTAATGCCGATGGCATCGGTACATTGCGTTTACTGGAAGCGGTTCGGTTATTGGGTCTAACAGAGAAAACAAGAATCTATCAGGCATCAACTTCAGAGTTATATGGTTTGGTACAGGAAGTTCCTCAAAAGGAAACGACACCTTTTTATCCGCGTTCACCTTACGCGGTTGCCAAAATGTACGCCTACTGGATAACGGTAAATTATCGTGAAGCATACAAGATGCATGCAAGTAACGGAATTTTGTTCAATCATGAATCACCCTTGCGTGGTGAAACATTTGTAACACGGAAAATTACCCGTGCTGCTGCCCGTATTGCCATGGGAATGCAGGAAAAGATTTTTCTCGGCAATCTCTCTTCAAAACGTGACTGGGGACATGCCAAAGACTATGTTCGTGCAATGTACCTGATTTTACAACAGGAAACCCCCGGTGATTATGTGATAGCAACCGGTGTTACGACAGAAGTACGTGAGTTTGTTCGTATGGCCTTTGACGAAATCGGAATCGTTATTTCTTTCAAAGGAGAAGGCATTGATGAAAAAGGATTTATTTTGGAGATTAATGAAGTGAAATTTACAGAACAGGTTGGAGCAGAGTTTCTGGAAGGTATTCGTTCAAAAAAAGATCCTATTGTGGAAGTTGATGCACTCTATTTCCGTCCGACTGAAGTCGATTTGTTAATAGGTGATGCCACAAAATCGCGAACCATACTTAACTGGATACCTGAATACGACCTGAAAGCATTAGTGGAAGATATGATGCATTCTGATGTCAAACTGATGAAAAGAGAAACTTACCTGAAAGAAGGCGGTTTTAAAGTGTTGAATTATTTTGAATGACCCCTAAATCCCCTAAAGGGGACATAAATAAGATGAATAAAAACTCGAAAATATACATTGCCGGTCATAATGGTATGGTCGGTTCGGCTATTAAACGAAACCTTGAAAAGAAAGGATTTACGAACTTTGTAACCCGTTCGTTGGAGGAACTCGATTTGCTTAATGAACAGGCTGTAGCAAAGTTTTTTGCAGATGAAAAACCTGAATATGTTGTGTTGGCAGCTGCCAAAGTAGGTGGGATTGTGGCGAATATGACTTATCGGGCTCAATTTATATATGAGAATCTGATGATACAAAATCATGTTATTCATCAAAGTTATCTGCACGACGTAAAAAAACTATTGTTTTTAGGATCCTCATGTATTTACCCCCGCGATGCAGCTCAACCCATGAGCGAAGATGCCTTGTTGACAGGATTACTCGAAACAACCAACGAACCGTATGCCATTGCCAAAATTGCCGGAATAAAAATGTGTGAAGCATATCATGCACAATACGGTTGTAATTTTATTTCCATTATGCCAACAAACTTATACGGACAAAATGATAATTACGATTTAGAAAAATCGCATGTATTGCCTGCTTTGATCCGTAAAATGGTTTTGGGAAAATGTCTGTTGGCAAATGACTGGAGTAGTTTAAGGGCTGATTTAAATAAACGTCCAATCGAAGGTATTGATGGTTCATGTGGCGATGAAGTGATTATGAAAGTACTCAATAAATATGGAATTTTCACTTTGAATGGAGAAGTTTCCATCACACTTTGGGGAACCGGATCACCTATGCGTGAGTTCTTACATGTAGATGATATGGCGGATTCAAGTGTTTATTTGTTGCTGAACTATGACGCTCCCGACACCACTCCTTCGCATGTCAATGCCGGTTGTGGAGAGGATGTTTCTATCAAGGAATTATCTGAAATGGTAAAGAGAACGGTAGGTTATGAAGGTAAAATAATCTGGGATGCTGAAAAACCGGACGGCACGCCACGTAAACTGCTGGATGTTTCAAAACTCAAAGGATTGGGTTGGAAACCTTCTATTTCATTGGAAGATGGAATTAAAAGAGTTGTAGGAGCATATTAATTAGTCGGTAGTTTATAGTAAAGAGTTTATAGTAAATAGTTTATAGTAAATAGTTTGTAGTCGGTAGTTTATAGTAAATAGTTTATAGATAGACCGATACTTTCTAAACCGCTAATCTGTGAAAATATTTTTTAAAATCTGTGATTTTTTTTCTAATCAGTGAAAATCAGTAATTCGTGTAATTCGTATTTAACCTGCCTGTCGCAGGAAAGTTCGTGTAATTTGTAATTTAGTAATTCGTATATATAAAATGAAGATTGCAGTCGTAGGAACCGGATATGTAGGTTTAGTTTCAGGTACTTGTTTTGCAGAAATGGGAGTGGATGTTACCTGTGTGGATATTGATGTTCAAAAAATAGAAAACCTGACCAAGGGTATTATTCCTATTTATGAACCGGGATTGGAAGATATGGTGTTACGAAATGTAAAAGCGGAACGGTTACATTTCAGTACACAACTTGCTGACATTTTGGACAACGTACAGGTTGTTTTCAGTGCTGTAGGGACGCCACCCGATGCTGATGGAAGTGCCGATTTGAAATATGTACTGGAAGTTGCGCGTACGGTGGGGCAATATATGAACCAATACCTGATGTTGGTAACAAAAAGTACCGTTCCGGTTGGAACAGCAAAACTGGTGCGTCAAACCATTCAGGAGGAATTGGATAAGCGTGGTGTTTCAATAGAGTTTGATGTAGCCTCTAATCCTGAATTTCTGAAAGAAGGTGATGCAATCAATGACTTTATGAGTCCGGACCGGGTGGTGGTTGGTGTTGAAAGTGAGAGAGCGAAAGAGCTGATAACGAAGTTGTACCGTCCTTTTTTGTTGAATAATTTTCGGGTCATTTTTATGGATATACCTTCCGCCGAAATGACCAAATACGCTGCCAACGCAATGTTGGCAACCCGCATTAGTTTTATGAATGATATCGCTAATCTATGCGAATTGGTAGGTGCCGATGTGAATATGGTTCGTAAAGGAATCGGCTCCGACCAACGAATTGGCGGAAAGTTCCTTTATGCCGGATGTGGTTATGGCGGTTCCTGTTTTCCTAAAGATGTAAAAGCTTTAATTCAAACGGCTGATCAGAATGGATACGAGCTACGTGTTTTAAAGGCGGTGGAAGAAGTAAATGCGTATCAAAAGCAAGTGTTGTTTCATAAATTGCAAAGGCATTTGGATGGTGATTTGAAAGGAAAAACCGTGACAATTTGGGGATTATCCTTTAAACCCAATACCGATGATATGCGTGATGCTCCTTCATTGATTCTGATTGAAAAACTATTGGAAGCAGGTTGTCTGGTTCGGGTATTTGATCCGGTTGCCATACCGGAAGCCCGGAAAATAATACATGCAAAAATGAAAATTGCCGAAGATGATGCCTCCATGTATTTTGCCAACGATATTTATGATGCTGCTCTGGATGCAGATGCACTTTTACTTGTTACGGAGTGGAAAGAATTTCGAATGCCAAGTTGGGGGGTTGTGAAAAAAGCAATGAAAGGTTCATTGATACTTGATGGTCGAAATATCTACGACAAAAATGAAATGAACGGGTTGGGCTTTATGTATGAAGCCATCGGATAAAAATAATTATTTAATGGAATACAATACCGTCATAAAACCAAAAAACAGACTTTTGGATATAGATTTCAAAGAGCTGTGGCATTATCGTGACT
>JAQTOL010000157.1 GCA_028748945.1 Paludibacter sp. | reverse complement strand
ACAAACATTTTTCTACCTTCAATGGCCATCGGCATCATCCCGTAACCCTTCGGTGGCAGGAAAGAAGAATCTTTTTCATAAAAACGTACTCGTTTGATCGAATAGTTTATTTCAACAATATAATTATCAAAAAAATCGGTTCCAATAATACCGTTTATTTTTGTTCCTGTGTGTTTTGACAGATTAAAAACATCTTCTTTAAGAACATATACCGTTTTTTGCGGAATCTTCAATCTACCGATTTTCAGTGTATTGAAATCACTTGTAAACGCTTCCAGATGGTTTCCACTTCCAAGTCCCATTAAATCCTTAACACTGGAATAGTACAAAGTTATGTTGTCTCCTGAAAATAGTTCGGTAATGATGGTATTCTTAACTCCCGAATCGAGAATTAAATTCAATGGCGATGAATCATTAATTTTCACTTTAACGATCGCATAAGTTCCTACCATTTCGAAAGGGATGGATGCAATTGACTTTCTTTTGTTAGCTGCAAAAGTATCAACTAATAAAAAGAAAAGAAATGTCAGAAGAAATGCTCTTCTCATAGTATTATGATTTTCAAAGGCGAAGATAATCAAAAAACTATTAAGTTTTCATAAAACAAACAATCAAACACAAAGAATTGTTTTTTATGAAAACCAGAATAAGACAAAGCATTAGGAAGAAACCAGAACTTTAACAATTGAACTTTACAAAAAGCTCTCAAATATTTAAACCACTCCCCGATTGTTCACACCGAATGAATATGCTTCTTTTCTATAAACCATTCAATGGCTTCTTTAATGGCCTGCTTTAAATCGGTTTCGGGCAAATTCAATTCAGTTTTTGCCTTCGTATAATCGTAATACTCCCTTATTTTTAGTTGATTAAGATTCATACTGCAAATCTCGGTTTTAATATTCAACATTCTGATAATGTCACCAGCTTTTCCTGCTAATTCCAGAAAAATGTGAGGTAATTCAATAATTTTCTGATTGTATTCACATATGCTTTTTTGCATTTGGTAGAACTCTTTAAAGGAGAGATTTACTCCGGAGACAAGGTATTTTTCTCCATTCTTCCCCAGTGTTAATGCATTACAAACAGCTGTCGCTACAACTTTCACCGCCACAAAATTCTTACCACCACCCGGCACAAACATCAACCTACGGTTATAACCCAACAACAGTAATTTACCCGAACTTGGTTTTGAATCGTGGGAACCAACGATAAAAGTAGGATTAATAATCAGCACATGCCGGTCTTGTTTTTTTGAAGCTTCCAAAAAAAGCTTTTCAGCCTCAATTTTGCTTTGAGCATAAAACGATTTGGAGAAAGGAAATTCAATCGCACAACTTTCATCTGCCGGCCGTTCTTTCGTTCCATATCCAATTGTATTGGCTGTGCTTACAAAGACCAATCGATTAATTTTCAACTCATCTGCCACTTTTATCATTTGGGATGAAGCCTCAACGTTTATTTTATAATAATCCTCGTAGTGTAATAAATTTGTGCCGGTTACTGCTGCTATGTGTATAATGGCATCGCAACCAGCGGCAGTTTCTTTGAAAAAATGATAGTCCGCAAAATTTCCTTCGTAAACTTCCACCGAAGATAAATCGAAATAAATGTTCCGCTTACTGCGCACAATAATTCGCACTACATGATACTGCTTCAATAATTCTGACACAACATGATGCCCCAATAATCCATTTGCGCCACTAACTAAAACTTTCATCCTCCGGTTATTATTAAATAATTAGTACAAAAGTAATAAATCTTTGATGCAAATAATTGAAAAAAATAATTGAGAATCATTTTTATAATCAGTATATTTGCAACCGGAATTTATTTTAACGAAATGAATATGGAAACAAAAGTCGTATTGATTACCGGAGCCAGTACCGGCATTGGACTGGCAGCTGCAATACAAATGATGAACAAAGGAGTTCGTGTTTATGCAGCCTCTCGTCGTGGTGGCATTTCTCAAAAATCAACAGCCGGCGCTGGGGAATTAATTCATGTTAAAATGGATGTAAATAAAGAAGAAGAAATTGCGTCTGTAGTAGCACAAATTATAAAAGAAAACAGTCACCTGGATGCTGTAATCTGCAATGCCGGAAATGGAATTGCCGGTTCAATAGAAGATACGTCGTCAGATGAAGTTAAATACCAACTCGAAACCAATTTTTTTGGTGCAGTAAAAACAATCCAGGCTTGTATCCCCGTTTTCAGGTCGCAGGGTTATGGAAAAATTCTGGCAACTTCTTCAGTAGCTGCCATAGTTCCAATACCTTTTCAGGCTTTTTATTCGGCAGGAAAAGCGGCATTGCTATTATTTATGCAGGCACTTTCCATCGAATTAAAACCATTTGGTATTCAATGTTGTTCTGTATTACCCGGAGATACAAAAACCGAATTTACTGCAGCTCGTGTTTATACTAAAAATTCAAAATCACCAGATTCTGTTTATCTCCAAAAAATGAATACTTCGGTAAAAAGAATGGAGCATGATGAGCAAAATGGAATGAAAGCTGAAATTGTTGCCGGAAAAATGGTTCAACAAATTATGAAGAAAAAAATGAGTACAAATGTAGTTCCGGGATTACAATATCAAATAATATGCTTATTATTCAATCGCTTACCATCGAATATTCGTTTGTGGCTGGTTGGATTGATTTATGGCTAATTTTTTTTAATAACTATTTTATTATGAAATGTCTTGTTACTGGTGCCAGTGGCTTTTTAGGTACTAACCTGGTGCATGAGTTGGTTAAAAATGGTTGGGATGTCAGAACAATCGTAAGACCGGGCTCTAATACAAAATATATAGAATCCTTATCGATAGAAATAATTTATGGAGATATTACAAATCAATTGGATTTGGATAAAGTTTGCATAGGCTGCGATGTTGTTTTTCACGTTGCAGGTGACACTTCGTTCTGGAAAAGAAATTTCAAAAAACAACGATTTATTAATGTTGAAGTTCCTTCCATGATAGCCGAAGCGTGCATCAAAAATAAAGTAAAACGATTGGTTCATACGAGTACGGTTGATATTTTCGGTTGTAATCCGGCTGGTGTTGCTGACGAAAAATGGACCGATTATAACTTTGCCAATACAGGCTATAATTATTCCGATACCAAACGGGAGGGCGAAAAGCGAGTGTTGGCATACAACAATAAAGGACTCGAAGTGGTGGTGGTTTATCCGGGCAGCATGATGGGTCCTTACGATTTTACCTTGCAGTATGGCCGGTTGTTTTTTGAACTTCGGGATGGAAAAGTTCCGGGATGTCCGGCGGGAGGTGCCAGTTTCGGACATGTTACAGAAGTTGCCAAAGCACACATTTCAGCAGCAATAAAAGGCATTCCGGGTGAAGGATATATCTGTGCCGGGGAAAATATTTCATACAAAGAACTTTTCGATTTGATTGCCGCCAAGTTTAATAAAAAAGCACCCGGTATAATTATGAAACGCTGGATGTTGGTTACCTACGGACAAATTTTGCAATTTATTTCCTCTTTTACCGGCAAAGCTCCTGAAATAGATCCCGGAAATGCACGCTATATGTCAGTTAATGCCTGGTACGACAGTTCAAAAGCCATTAAAGAACTGGATTATAAACTTGTTCCGGTTCAGCAAATGATTAATGATGCATATATTTGGTACAAAGAAAACGGATTTTTATAAATATTGGAAGCATATTATTTGAGAGGCATCGAAAAAATCGATGCCTTTTTTTATTCATCATATCCTATCAACATCCTGTTGAAAACTTATTCAAAAGCGGTGACAGAAATATTACAACTTCATTTTGAAACATGAAAAACTAATACTCTTATCAATTGTTTTTATACTACCAAAAAAGTTAGCAGATTTTTAGTAGTTCTTTTTTAACCTGTTTTATCGACTTATCATCATCTCCTTTCATAAAAACTTTCTAACTTTGCGGTTATTAACAAGCTGTTGATAAAGTTTGTAATTTTCTTATTTTAAATGATCTACTAACTTTTTTTATGTTGAAAGATATAATTCAATTTTTAATAACGGATTATACAAGCGTTTAACTGTTTTTTTATGAACCTTATGAACACCCTATTATTATCTTCATAAAGTTTTTTTTAAAAAATAAAAAGAATAATATAAATATAAATTTGAAAACTTCGGAAATGAACAAAACTGAACTGATATACGCCATAAATAATCTCAAAAAGGAAAAGAACGCCGTGATTATGGCCCATTACTACCAAACGGGCGATATACAGGATATTGCCGATGTGGTTGGCGATAGCCTGGCGTTGGCTCAACAGGCTGCCAAAACGGATGCCGATATAATCGTACTTTGTGGCGTTCATTTTATGGGCGAAACAGCCAAAATTCTTTCTCCTCAGAAAAAAGTATTGATTCCCGATTTGAATGCCGGTTGCTCTTTAGCCGACAGCTGCCCTGCGGACGAATTTGAGGCATTTACTAAAGCTCACCCTGATCATACTGTCATTTCGTATGTAAATACCACAGCGGCCGTGAAAGCACTTACCGACGTAGTGGTAACTTCAACCAATGCAAAGAAAATTGTGGATTCGTTTCCCAAAGATGCGAAATTAATCTTCGGACCGGACCGGAATCTGGGAAATTATATCAACAGTGTGACCGGTCGAAGTATGTTACTATGGAACGGAGCCTGCCATGTCCACGAACAATTCTCTGTTGAAAAGTTGCTGAAATTAAAATCGGAACATCCCGATTCGCTTATTTTGGCTCACCCCGAATGTACGCGACCGCTGCTGATTCTTGCCGATTTTATTGGAAGCACGCAAGCATTACTGAATTATGCAACTGATTCCGATAAACAATCATTTCTTGTTGCAACTGAATCGGGCATTCTTCATGAAATGCAAAAGAAAAACCCGTATAAAGAATTTATTCCGGTACCACCTAATGACAGTACCTGTGCCTGCAATGAATGTAATTTTATGCGTCTGAATACGCTTGAAAAATTATATAATTGCTTATTGAATGAAACACCCGAAATTTTAATTGATGAAGAAGTGAGAGTGAAAGCTGTAAAACCAATTTTGAGAATGCTGGAAATGAGCTAAATAAAATTTATATAATCATGAAATCACAATTATTATTTATTTTTATCTTATTCATTTTTATACCTTTAAAATCCTATTGTCAATATACGTTGACTCTTGATATTAGTGGTTTAAGAAATGATAATGGTAATGTATTGTATGAACTTTTTGATCAAAATCACAAGAGTTTAAAGGTTGGAACAAGTGACATTACGAGTAAAAAATGCCATATAGTACTTGAAAGTCTGAAAGCCGGTAAATATGCTTTCAATTATATTCATGATGAGAATAAAAATAAAAAATTAGATACTAAAATGCTTTTTATACCCAGGGAAGGTTTTGGATATTCCAACAATGTTGATGCTAAATTTGGTCCGCCTCCCTTTGAAAAATGGCTTTTTGAAGTAAAAGAAAACAAAAAATTAAGTTGTAAAATTACGTATCTTAATTATTAATTAGGTTTAGCTTTTAAAACTTTATCAGAAGCTAATTTTCCAGTTAATATTGAAATGGGCAAGCCTGCAGGACTATACGTCCATTGTCCGGCCTGAAAAATGGAAGGCAAAGGTGTTTCAACTGATTTTGCAATTCCAAGCATACTGCTTACTGCAGGCATGTAAGGGTTTGTAAAAGCCCAACCGGTAATTCCACCTTCGGTATTTCCGGTAAGTTTTTCAATGGTTAGTGGCGACGAAGAAAAACATCCGAAGACCTTGTCTTTTAATCCCGGAAAAATACTTTCGTCCAAAATTTGAATAGAAGTTTGTTCCAAAAACTCCTTAATTTCTGCCGTCCACCCAAAAGTTTCAATTTTTTTTGCCAGTGTATAGTCGTAAAGTAAACTTACAACCAAACCAACCTGACCTTCGGGTGCCAAATCAATATCACGCAAAGCAGGAATGGCAATTTCAAAGGTATTCATTCTGAAATAATCTTCCAGGTATTTTTTGACTTTATTTTTAAGTGTAATATTTTCTTTATCAATCGTTTTTGTATTTAAAAACGCTTCAATATCTTTTTTATCGACAATTGATAATCCTCTTTTATTGGGCGTATAGAAAAAATGACCGGTGCATATTTTATTGAAATATTCCTTGTTTTCATTCACCGACAAATAAACTGTAAAAACGGAATCACCCCCTTTCAAATCTTTTAAACGCGATCGTTTTTCTTCAATTTTACTGACCAATCGGGTATTTTTCAGTTTTTCTACAGGAATTATATTATACATTTGCTTCATATCTCCTGCCCATATCAGATTCGAATGATCAGTACGATTTCCGACGGTATCCAGCACAAATTTTTCTTCCGGTTGAAGACTTTGAATAGTTACATTGGTTTTAATAATTCCCCCGTGTTGAATAATATACTCTTCCAGTTTATTAATCAATGTAGCCGTTCCGCCTTTAGGGTAATGATAATCCAGATACAAACTAAAATAACTAAGAGCAAATGAAGTTGGTGTTTTTTGGAAAAAATGCTGGGCAATAATATCAATGATAGCCTGATTTTTTGTAAATCGTTTTAAATAATTTTCAACAGGTTCATTGATTTTTTTAATTTTCCTAATCGTAAAAATGAATTTAAACATCCACGGCAAAATAACTTTCATCAAATATTCCCTGTCTTCGGCTATATTCAAAAATGCAGGATTATCAATACCATAAAGGATATCCATATATCCCATTATTTTCTTTATTTCATCAATGATGGCTTTGATATCGTTTGAATTTTCCGGATATTGTAGGATAAGAAATTCTTCATATTCGTCAACACTTTCCTTGCCTTTTAGCTTTAAAACGCTGTCACCAATACCAATTGAAATATTACTTTTAGCAAATTCAATATCAATACCAAGCTGTTTGAGCATGGGGAAAACAATACCCGAATTTTCTATGGATCGTAATCCTCCATCAAAATAAATACCATTCCGGTCAAAGGTTTGTACAAGTCCACCAACTTTATGTTGTCTTTCGAAAAGAACAACCGACTGACCTGCACGGGCAATATATGCCGCTGCAGTCAAACCTGCAATTCCACCACCAACTACAATCGCATCATACTTCATAAGCATCTTCTTTATCCAAATGAATTAATTCTTTACTTCGTTGAAAAATTTGTTTTCCAAGTTCTCTGTTTTGAGCATGTGGTGCAGGAATTTCTTCGTTCGTAAGATTAAAAAATTTCCCGCTTACTCCTTCTATTTCG
>JAQTOL010000156.1 GCA_028748945.1 Paludibacter sp. | reverse complement strand
TATAATACTCAATGCCTGCATCTGAAATA
This sequence comes from Paludibacter sp., assembly GCA_028748945.1. GTDB lineage: Bacteria > Bacteroidota > Bacteroidia > Bacteroidales > Paludibacteraceae > Paludibacter. The sequence continues at coordinate 7,243 of JAQTOL010000156.1, read as the reverse complement.
TCAACGACCGAATCATTTACTTTCCGGTATGGAGTTTCAATAAAACCGAGTTCATTGATTTTGGCATATATACACAAAGAAGAAATCAGACCAATGTTCGGTCCTTCAGGAGTCTCAATCGGACACAATCGGCCATAGTGAGTATAGTGTACGTCACGAACCTCGAAACCGGCACGCTCACGTGATAAACCACCGGGCCCAAGAGCTGACATACGACGTTTATGAGTAATCTCAGCCAATGGGTTTTGTTGGTCCATAAACTGCGACAAGGCATTGGTACCGAAAAACGAATTGATTACGGATGACACACTTTTTGCGTTTATCAGATCGATAGGAGTGAAGACCTCGTTATCACGCACGTTCATACGTTCACGAATGGTACGGGCCATACGCGAAAGTCCAACACCGAATTGATTATATAGTTGTTCGCCAACGGTACGTACGCGACGGTTACTTAAGTGGTCAATATCATCGACATCTGCTTTTGAGTTAATCAACTCGATCAGATATTTAATAATTTCAATAATGTCTTCCTTTGTCAGCACTTTAATGTCCATGCTGGTTGAAAGGTTCAATTTCCGGTTAATACGGAAACGTCCCACGTTACCTAAATCGTAACGTTTTTCAGAGAAGAATAAATTATTAATAACTTCGCGCGCTGTAGAATCATCGGCAGGCACTGCATTACGTAACTGACGATAAATATACAACACCGCTTCTTTTTCAGAGTTACTCGGATCTTTTTGCAGCGTGTTATAAATGATGGCATAATCATTTTGATTAGCGTCTGTCTTATGTAATAAAATGGTTGGAGTCCCTGAATCCAATATTTCATCGATATGACTTGCTTCCAAAATAGTTTCACGGTCAATAATTACCTCATTTCGTTCGATTGTTACAACCTCGCCGGTGTCTTCATCCACGAAATCTTCCACCCAGGTTTTCAAAACACGGGCGGCCAGTTTTTGTCCGATCGCTTTTTTCAAGCTCGTTTTACTAACTTTTACTTCTTCAGCCAGATTGAAAATTTCCAAAATGTCCTTGTCACTTTCAAAGCCAATAGCCCGAAGCAAGGTGGTCACCGGAAGTTTTTTCTTACGATCAATATAGGCGTACATAACATTATTAATGTCAGTAGCAAATTCGATCCACGAACCCCTGAAGGGGATGATACGGGCTGAATATAGTTTTGTTCCGTTGGCGTGAGTGCTTTGACCAAAAAACACACCGGGTGAACGGTGGAGTTGTGATACAATAACACGTTCGGCACCATTGATAACAAAAGTTCCTTTCAAAGTCATATAAGGGATAGGTCCCAGATAGACATCTTGAATCACCGTATCGAAATCTTCGTGATCAGGATCGGTGCAATATAATTTTAGTTTTGCTTTTAGCGGTACGCTATACGTCAGGCCGCGTTCAACACATTCATCAATCGAATAACGTGGAGGGTCTACGTAGTAATCGAGAAATTCGAGGATGAAATTATTTCGGGTATCGGTGATTGGAAAGTTTTCTGAAAAAACTTTATACAAACCTTCTGTTTTTCTTTTTTCTGGAGCAGTATCCATTTGAAAAAAGTCATAGAATGATTTTAATTGTACTTCTAAAAAATCAGGATAGTCCAACTGATTTTTAATTGAAGCAAAATTTATTCTTTGAGCTTTTGTTATTGACGACATTTTCAAAGAGGTTTTTTGGTGCGGTGAACTCAATTATTTTATAGACAGAAAAAGGTTTAGAATCCCTCTTTTAGAGGGAAACTAAACCAAAGACCTGATAATCAGGTTTTATTATTTAAGTTCAACTTCTGCGCCGCCTTCTTCAAGTTGTTTTTTCAAGGCTTCAGCTTCGTCTTTAGTTACGCCTTCTTTGATTACAGAAGGAGCAGCATCAACTAAATCTTTAGCTTCTTTCAAGCCAAGACCGGTCAATTCTTTTACTAATTTAACGATAGCCAATTTTGTTGCACCAGCTGATTTCAATACTACATCAAAAGATGATTTTTCTTCTACCACTTCAGCAACAGCTGCAGGACCTGCGGCAACTGCAACAGCTGCAGCAGCTGGTTCGATACCATATACATCTTTTAAAATTTGAGCTAACTCATTTACTTCTTTAACTGTTAAGTTAACCAATTGTTCTGCAAAAGCTTTCAAATCTGCCATTTTACTTATTTTTTATGATTTTGTTTTTTTATTTTTTTGAAAAATTTATCTTTCCGACAGTGTTTTCAACACGCCGTGAATAGTTGATCCTCCTGATTGGAGTGCAGAAATAACGTTCTTAGCAGGTGACTGTAATAAGCCGATAATTTCCCCAATAAGTTCATTTTTCGTTTTAACATTGATAAGTGCATCCAATTGGTCTTCGCCAATGTAGAAACTCTCTTCAACATACGCTGCTTTAAGAATCGGTTTTTTAATTTTGCTCTTGCTTGCTTTACTGAAGTCACGAATGACTATAGCAGGAGCATTACCAACATTCGAAAGCATCATTGAAGTTTCTCCGGTAAGCGAACCATAGAGTTCACTAAAATCAACCGTTGAATTCTCAAGAGCTTTTTGAAGCAATGTATTTTTAACAACCAGAAGTTTGATGTCTTGTTTGTAGCAAATTCTTCTTAAATCAGTTGTCTTGGCGGCATTTAGTCCGCCAATATCAGCCAAATAGAAGTGAGCGTACTCATTAAGAGTTGACTCAAGTTGTTTTATAATAGCGCTTTTATCTTCCTTTTTCATAAACGTTTAATTTTATTCTTCAATTGATTTGGGTTCAATCTTAATACCCATACTCATTGTGCTTGAAAGATAAATGCTCTTTACATAAGTACCTTTTGAGGACGTGGGTTTCAGTTTCATCAAAGTAGACACAAATTCTTTGGTATTTTGCACAAGTTGTTCCTCAGTAAAAGAAACTTTTCCTACTGAAGTGTGTACAATACCATATTTATCGACTTTAAAGTCGATTTTACCTTGTTTTACTTCTTTTACAGCTTTACCTACTTCATTGGTAACCGTACCGCTTTTGGGGTTTGGCATCAAACCACGTGGGCCTAATATACGTCCTAAAGCACCTAATTTACCCATGATGGCTGGCATAGTGATGATAACATCAACATCTGTCCATCCGCCTTTAATTTTTTCGATATATTCATCGAGCCCTACGAAATCGGCTCCAGCTTCTTTGGCTGCAGCTTCTTGGTCGGGAGTACATAATGCAAGAACCTTTATTTCTTTTCCGGTTCCATTTGGCAACGACACGACGCCGCGGACCATTTGGTTGGCTTTACGAGGGTCTACACCTAAGCGTACATCTATATCAACAGAAGCATCGAATTTCGTATTGGAAATTTCTTTTACCAATCCGGCCGCTTCCTTGAGAGAATAGGTTTTTCCTGCTTCAATTTTTTCTAAAGCTAACCTTTGATTTTTTGTCAGTTTACTCATTTTAATTGAAGTTTATTAATTTTTACTTGGAAATGTACCTTTTACGGTAATACCCATACTTCTAGCTGTACCGGCAACCATTTTCATAGCTGCTTCTATTTCAAAACAATTCAAATCGACCATTTTGTCCGTAGCAATTTCATTTATCTGTTCCCAGGTAATTTCAGCTACTTTTTTACGGTTTGGCTCTGCCGATCCACTTTTCAGTTTTGTTACTTCCAGTAATTGGATGGCAACAGGCGGAGTTTTTACAACGAAGTCGAATGATTTATCAGTATAATAGGTGATGACTGCAGGCAAAATTTTACCCGGTTTGTCTTGGGTTCTGGCATTAAATTGTTTGCAAAACTCCATAATATTGATCCCTTTGGATCCTAATGCAGGGCCTACCGGGGGAGATGGGTTTGCTGCCCCTCCTTTAATCTGTAATTTAATAAGTCCAGCAATCTCTTTAGCCATAATAATTTGTTTTTGATGTTAACAGAAATGGTCGATTTGTAACAGTTATCGGCTATTCCTTTTCTACTTGCGTGAAAGATAATTCAAGCGGTGACTTTCTTCCGAAAATCATAACCATAACTTTGAGTTTTTTCTTATCCGAGTTCACTTCCTCAATCAATCCGCTAAATCCGGTAAAAGGACCAAAGATCACTTTTACGTTTTCACCAACATAGAAAGGTGTTAACATTTCTTCATCAGTTTCCTGAAGTTCGTCAACAGTACCCAAGATACGATTCACTTCCGATGGACGAATTGCAGTTGGAACATTGTTTTTTTCTCCCAGAAAACCAATAACGTTTGGTGTATTACGCAGACGGTGAGAAATTTCACCAATCAGATAAGCTTCTATCAGTATATAACCCGGCATACAATTACGTTCTTTTGTAACTTTTTTGCCGTTACGAATCTGGTAAACTTTCTCAGTAGGAATCAATACCTGAGCAACATACTGACCAAGATCGGAATTTTTGATTTCAGCATCAATATATTCTTTCACCTTGTTCTCTTTCCCACTAATGGCACGCATTACGTACCATTTAAAATTTGTTGTTGTCTCAGACACTTTATTGACCTCCATTGATTAAATTTAAGACAGTAGTCCGTAAATGAATTTCATGATAGCTTCGAAACTAATATCCATAAGCCACACTATTAGTGCAATAATGATGGAAGCAATTAATACCACCACTGCACTATTAGTTAGTTCCTGACGTGTTGGCCAGGAAACCTTTTGAACTAATTCCGTATACGACTCTTTGATATAGCTGATTATCTTCATATTTAAATAGAATTTGCACGGGCAGAGAGGCTCGAACTCCCGACACCTGGTTTTGGAGACCAGTGCTCTACCAACTGAGCTACGCCCGTATTATCCCCAGCCCCTAAAGGGGGGCTGAGGTATTTATTTTCTTTAAGTCCCCTTTAGGGGATTTAGAGGTTTAGTCTAACAATTCTGTGATTTGACCAGAACCTACTGTACGACCACCTTCACGAATAGCAAAACGTAAACCAACGCTACAAGCTACAGGATAGATTAATGTTACAGTTAATTCGAGGTTGTCACCAGGCATTACCATTTCAGTTCCTTCAGGAAGAGTGATTTCACCGGTTACATCCAATGTACGAATGTAGAATTGAGGACGGTAACGGTTATGGAATGGAGTATGACGTCCACCTTCTTCTTTTTTCAAGATATAAACTGCTGCCTTGAAAGTAGTATGAGGTGTTACTTTTCCGGGGTGTGTAATAACCATACCACGTTTGATGCTTTCTTTATCGATACCGCGAAGCAATAAACCTACGTTATCACCAGCCTGACCATCATCCAAAATTTTACGGAACATTTCAACTCCGGTTACAACTGATTTAAGTGCACTGGAACCTAATCCAATGATTTGAACTTCTTCACCAGTTTTGATCTTACCTGTTTCGATACGTCCTGTAGCAACTGTACCACGACCTGTAATCGAGAATACATCTTCTACTGGCATCAAGAATGGTTTATCAACTGCACGCTCTGGCAATAAAATCCAAGAGTCAACAGCATCCATTAATTCCATAACTTTATCTTCCCATTGTGGTTCGCCGTTCAATGCTCCAAGAGCTGAACCTTGAATAACAGGAGTATTGTCACCATCAAAATCATAGAATGAAAGCAATTCGCGCATTTCCATTTCTACTAATTCCAACATCTCAGGATCATCAACCATGTCACATTTGTTCATGAAGATAACCAGACGAGGAACGTTTACCTGACGTGCCAACAAGATATGTTCGCGTGTTTGTGGCATAGGACCATCAGTTGCAGCAACTACAATGATAGCACCGTCCATTTGAGCAGCACCAGTTACCATGTTCTTAACGTAATCGGCGTGACCCGGACAGTCAACATGCGCATAGTGACGTAACGCTGTTTGGTATTCAACGTGGGCCGTGTTGATAGTAATACCACGTTCTTTTTCTTCTGGGGCGTTATCGATAGAATCGAAAGAACGCATTTCAGAAAGTCCTTTCTTTGCAAGTACCATGGTAATTGCAGCGGTCAAGGTAGTTTTACCGTGGTCAACGTGTCCAATGGTACCTACGTTAACGTGGGGTTTTGACCTGTCAAATTTTTCTTTTGCCATAACTCAAAGATTATTTAAATAATTAATTATATGTTTTATTAAAAGCTACAAAGTTGAGCTGTTGATGAGAATTGAACTCGCGACCTCTTCCTTACCAAGGAAGTGCTCTACCACTGAGCTACAACAGCAATGGAGCGAAAGAAGGGATTTCCCGACTTCGTCGGGATAACTTCTTGTCCCGACAGACATTTGTCTCGCATTTTAAAGAGCGAAAGACGGGACTCAAACCCGCGACCCTCAGCTTGGAAGGCTAATGCTCTATCAACTGAGCTACTTTCGCAAAATAATTTACAATTTAATAATTTTCGATTTACAATTGCTTTTTCAAGTGCCAAAGCACAAATTATTTCAATTGTAAATTTTAAAATCAATAAATCGTAAATGTCAGTGGGCAGTGAAGGATTCGAACCTCCGAAGTCGAAAGACAGCTGAGTTACAGTCAGCCCCAGTTGGCCACTTTGGTAACTACCCATTATTTTCCATTTGGTAATCAAATAAAGATCGTTGAGCCTCTTGTCGGATTCGAACCAACGACCCCGAGATTACAAATCACGTGCTCTGGCCAACTGAGCTAAAGAGGCAAAGTGCTATTTTATAAGACTTTTACCGGTGAAAAAGCCGTTTAAATACTGCTATTCAAACGGCTTGCAAATGTACTATAATTTTTTGGACTACAAAACATTTACTGCATTATTTTATTTATTAGTAGTTTTTTCCTTATATTTACGCATTTGTTTTTCCAAAGCATCGAGGGTTAGGTCAACTGCTTCTTCAAATGAATCACAGGTTTTGGAAGCAAAAAAGTCTACATTCGGGATTGAAACCTTGATTTCGGCTTCTTTATTGGTAGCGGACTCGGGTTTTACAACCTTTAGATAAACTTCTACATTCAATATTTCATCAAAAAACTTTTCTAACTTCAACGATTTTTTGTTGATGTAAGATTCCAGACCGGCAGTTGCATCAAAATTGATGGATTGAATCCTTAGTTTCATATTTCCTCCTTTTTTATTTTGCTCGTGGATGAGCGTGTTTATATATATTGTATAACTCCTCGAAACTTGTATGTGTGTAAACTTGTGTTGCAGCTAAACTGCTATGGCCAAGCAGTTCTTTTACGGCATTAATATCAGCTCCTCCATTAAGCAGGCTGGTGGCGAAAGTATG
>JAQTOL010000155.1 GCA_028748945.1 Paludibacter sp. | reverse complement strand
TGGCCCCGTCATACAGGTGATTTTTCGGTTTTTCGCGTATATTGCGGACCGGATGGAAAACCGGCTAAATATTCCAAAGATAATGTGCCTTATTTCCCTAAACGATTTGCTACCATATCCAATGGAGGTTATAAGCCGGGGGATTACACAATGATTTTAGGAAACCCCGGTTCAACAAGCCGTTATTTGTCATCATGGGGAGTCAATTACCGTGTAAAAGCCAGAAACCAGGCAATGATTGATGTTCGTGGTGCAAAACAAGACGTTTGGCGCTCGTTTATGCGCGCCGACGAAGCCATCAACATTGCTTATGCGAGCAAATATGCCCGAAGTTCAAATTACTGGAAAAACAGTATCGGTATGAACAAAGCCATTACCAAATTAGGCATAATAACGGTAAAACAGGGAGAAGAAAAAGATTTTACCGATTGGGTAAATAAATCACCGGAACGGCAGACAAAATATAAAAAGGTGCTTGAAAATATCGAAGATGGTTACGCCAAAATATATCCTTATGGTCGTGCGATAAATTATTTGCGTGAATCTTTATCGGGTGGTGTTGAAATGCCACGGTTGGCAAGTGAAGTGAAAGCACTTGAAAAGAAGGGTCTGTCGCAAGACTCCATGTTGATTGAAACCGCCAAATTGTATAAAGACTATTACCCGGTTGTGGATGAAGCTACTATGGTTGCCATGCTGGATGTTTATAAAAAATCGGTGGATGCCGATGCGTTGCCGGAAGTTTATTACCTCATTACTAAAAGGTTCAAAGGTGATTATGTTAAATACGCAAGATATCTTTATAGGAAATCCGCATTTACTTCGTTTGAGAAAATAAGCAAAGAAATTAAAAACGGAAAAACAGATTTCTCGAAAGATCCGGCTGTTATTTTTGCTAATGATATCAGAATTACGATGGATCTGATGAGAACGGATGAATACCTTAAAAAAAATGATCAGATAAATGATGCAGAACGTTTGTACGAAGCCGGAATCATGGAAATGTCAGCCGAAAAAGGAACAACAATTTATCCCGATGCTAATTTTACCATGCGCCTCACCTATGGTACGATTGGTGGATACAAACCTGCCGATGCAGTGGATTATAAATATTACACAACAACCAAAGGAATTCTGGAAAAAGAAATCCCGGGCGATATGGAATTTGATGTTTCGCCAAAACTCAAGAAAGCTATTTTAGAAAATAATTATGGTGCTTATATTGATACGAAAACCGGTGAAATGCACGTGGCATTTTTAAGTAATAACGATATTACCGGTGGTAATTCGGGAAGCCCCATTTTTAATTCCAAAGGGGAACTGCTTGGGTTGGCTTTTGATGGAAACTGGGAATCGATGAGTGGTGACATTGTTTTTGAACCCGATTTGCAACGGACCATTAACGTGGATGTACGCTATATCCTGTTTGTTATGGATAAAATTGGTGGCGCAAAAAGATTGATTGATGAACTGACAATAAAGTAAGCAGATAGACAAAACTCGGATGCAAAAACGCACTTACGAAAGTAAGTGCGTTTTTTATTTGAATACCAAAGTCGGAAATAGATGTAAGACAGTCCTGTATTAAATCGATAATATTTGAAGAACTCCCAGCAGATTTTCGTTCACAGGTTTGTCATCTTTAATGGCTTTGGTGAAAGGAACATGTACGATAACATCATTCACAATGCCAATCATAATACTCCGTTGTTCGTCCAGCAAAGCATCAATGGCAGCGACACCCATTCGACTGGCCAAAATACGATCGTAGGCTGTCGGTGAGCCTCCACGTTGAATATGTCCAAGAATAGTAACCCTTACGTCGTATTCGGGATGTTCTTTGTGCATTCGTTCAGCCAACCCAGCAGCTCCACCTGTTATTTCGCTTTCAGCAACAATAACGATACTGCTGTTTTTCGATTTCCGAAAGCCGTTTTTAATTAATTCTTCCAATTGGTCAACTTTAGTCTCGCGTTCGGGAATAATTGCTGCTTCGGCTCCGGAGGCCAGCGCACTGTTTAAAGCCAAAAATCCGGCGTCACGACCCATTACTTCTATAAAAAATAAACGTTCGTGCGATGAGGCTGTATCACGGATTTTATCAACAGCCTCTATAATTGTATTCAAAGCTGTATCGTAGCCTATTGTCGAATCGGTACCGTATAAATCATTGTCGATAGTACCCGGAAGACCAACGATAGGCACATTAAATTCCTGAGCAAAAATACGGGCGCCGGTAAATGTACCATCTCCCCCAATTACTATCAAGGCATCAATTTCTTCTTTTTGCATATTGTCGTATGCTAATTTCCGACCTTCAGGCGTGAAAAATTCCATACAGCGGGCTGTTTTCAGAATGGTTCCACCTTGTTGAATAATATTACTGACATTTTGCGTTTGAAATTCTTTAATCTCATTGGTGATTAATCCTTTGTAACCTTTATATATAGCTTTTACACGCATACCGTTAAATATGGCAGCTCTCGTTACCGACCGAATGGCAGCATTCATCCCCGGCGCATCACCTCCTGAGGTAAGCACTCCAATACACTTAATTTCGTATTTCATTTCCTATAAATATGTGTTAACTAAAAAAACTCAACCTTTCATTGATAATTATTCATTTGTTGTTTGCAAGACCATTTCGTTCAATTTATCAGCCACTTTTTCCATCAACCAGCTTGGTGTTGAAGTGGCACCGCAAATACCTATTTTTTTTGTCAAATCTATATCTAACTTTTCAACATCCGTTAAATCATGGACCATATAGGTATTCGGATTGATCTTTTTGCTGTGATCATAAAGTACAATCCCATTCGAACTCTTTTTTCCGCTTACAAAAATGATAATGTCATTTTGTTCTGCAAAGGTAGTAATATTTGGTATTCTATTCGATACCTGACGGCAAATTGTGTCGGTATATTCGAAATTAACTTCTTTCTCTATTTTTTCGGAGAATGTTGTTACTAAATGATTAAATCCTTCAAGCGATTTGGTTGTTTGGGAAAACAGACGGATATTTTTGGAAAAATCCACTTTATCCAAATCTTCTTCACTTTCAATAACGATGGCTTTTTGATCGGTTTGTCCGACCAGTCCGTTTACCTCAGCATGACCAATATGACCATAAATCACAATTTGCGTGTCAGGGCTTGGTAACGTTTGATAAGCGTTTTTTATGCGGGATTGCAATTTAAGCACAACCGGGCATGATGCGTCTATCAACGTGATATTGTTCTTTTTTGCAATTTCGTAAGTACTTGGTGGTTCACCATGTGCACGGAGTAACACTTTTGCATCATGTAGTTGAGCAAGTTGTTCATGGTCAATAGTTATTAAACCCATATCTGCGAGTCGGTCCACTTCTTGTCCGTTATGAACAATATCTCCTAGGCAATAGAGTGTTCCACCTTTTGCCAGTTCTTCTTCGGCTTTTGTAATGGCCTTTACTACTCCAAAACAAAACCCCGATTTTTTGTCAATTTCAATATTTAGCATAGAAAGTCAATTAATGATTAATGATTTGAATTTAATATCAGCCTGTATTCTAAAATTAATAGCCGGCGATAAAGTCGTTCAATTGTCAATCATCACAACGTTTTTTCGGCAAATAAAGTTCTGAGAATATTTCGTTGTTCATCAAGTGTAAGGGCAGAATTATCAATTTCAATGGCATCGCTTGCTTTGCGTAACGGGCTTTCTGCGCGATTTTGATCTCTATCGTCCCGTTCTTTAACGTTTGCTAAAACATTTTCGAAATTTATTTCTTCCCCCTTAAGGATCATTTCATCATAACGTCTTTTTGCTCGTATTTCCGGCGAAGCGGTAAGAAAAATTTTTAATTCGGCATTCGGAAAAACAACGGTTCCAATGTCACGTCCATCCATGACAATGCCTTTTTGAAGTCCCATAAGCTGTTGCTGATGAACCAATTCCCGGCGAACAAAACCCAACGTGCTGACACGACTGGCACCATTTGCCACTTCCAAAGTTCTTATTTCGGCTTCCACATTTTTTCCATTTAAATAGGTATCAGAAATGCCTGATACATTGGTTTTAAATTCGATACGTATGGATTTTATCTGCTTTTCAAGTTCCGGTTCGTTGATTTCAGTTTCTGACATCAAACCTTTTTGGATGCAAAAAAGTGAAACAGCCCGATACATAGCTCCGGTATCGACATAGATATAACCCGTTTCGCGAGCCAGTTCTTTGGCCATAGTACTTTTACCGCAAGAGGAAAAACCATCAATTGCGACTATTATTTTTTTCATTTGTATATTTTCACAAGTTATGTTTTAGTAAATTAGCCGGTTAATCTAATTTGCTAAAGTCTGAATTCGTTTAATGCCGTGCTGAAAGAAAACTGATAAGAATAATTCCCAACCTGAAATTGCGTCATACCAAATCCGACATGAAATTTATAAATCTTTATACCACCACCGAATGAAAAACCCGCTGTACTCTTAAACCCGGGCATACTCATCTCTACCTGATGCCGATGATTAAATGCCGCTGCCAGATAAAAACTATTTGAAGGAACAAATTCAACAGCTATTATGGCATGGCGAAAAGCCATATCTACAAAACTGATTTTGGTAGTTGTTGTAGTTGAAATAAGATCTGTTACCGGTTGATTGGTTGAATTATAGCTTAAATCCCAATGTTGAAGATTGTCTAATGTTAATGAGAAACGCAGGGGCGCATGCAGGAATTTTTTACTAAGTCCCAATTGAATATCAAAAGGGAGAGGTTCCAGATGTTGGTTACCTTCTTCCGAGTAATAACCTTTAAATTGGGTGCCAATGTTTCGAAAAACCAATCCTGCCGAAAAAAGGTTTTTGGGATTGTTGTAATTTGCTCCAAAATCCATTGCCATACCAAAACTCGTATAGCGTTCATAAGCGGAATATACAGGCTTGAGCGTTGCACCGACTGTTATGTTTTCTGTAAGCGGACGTGCATAAACGAGACTAATTGCGTAATCTTTTGCTGCAAATGCTCCTGTCGAATCGTTTAATTCATTGTATCCCATGAATGAGCCGTAGTCGACATATTGAATTCCAAGTGCAAAATAATTATTTTGACCGAAAGTATGACCGTAAACAGCAGAACCGAACTGAATATCAGCCAAATAATTGGCTATATTTATCCCGATGACATTATTTGTACCGGCAGTTAAAAGGGCAGGATTCTGAAAGGCAAAATTAATGTCATTATCATTTAATGATATATTTTTACTTCCTAAAGCAGCTAATCGGGAAGAAACCGGCAAGTCAAGAAACTGATATACTCCTGTCCCAGCTTGTGAAAAAACCTGGAGACAATAGGCAACAAACATTAAAAATAAAAAATTCTTTTTAGTCATCAATAACAAATTTTGAAATATAAGGTGAGTTGAATGATAAAAAAAAACGAAAATCAGCCTTATTTAAAAAAACAGCCAAAGATACACTATTTTTGTTAGCTAAAGGACTGAAATAAATTTTTCTATTTCACTTAACGTAGAAAACAGCAAAAATTATATTTGACTCGGTTTAAAATCATCAGAAATCGCGAAATTTGACAAAATGAAAAGAAATTCAATTTTTTTTTCATTTTGACAAATGAACTTTAAAAAAAATATATTACATTTGTCCAACCAAAATATAAAAAAATAGTAATATTATGGACTTGAAAAAATCACCAAAAGCCTCCCTGGAAGACAAGAAGATGTTCTTTCTTTTGATAGGTTTCGTTATGGTTTTGTCTTTGGTTTACATTGGATTAGAATGGACAAAGTCTAGTGTAACTGTTTATAACGTCGCGAATACCGATTTTTTGGTTGAAGACGAGCTCGATGTGATACAAACAAATCAGGAAACACCTCCACCTCCTCCACCACCACCTGCTCCTGAAGTAGTTGAAGTGTTGAATGTTGTAGAAAATACTAAAGAAACATCAACAATTGAAATCAACACGGAAGAAGATAAGAATAAAAAAATAGTTATTGCAGCACCGGTATCAGCACCAATCGAAGAAGACGATCAGGTTGTTTTTCAGGTTGTGGAAACGATGCCAACCTTTCCGGGAGGCGATGCAGAATTATTTAAATTTTTGAATAATAATGTTAAATATCCCGTTATTGCACAGGAAAATGGAATTCAGGGACGTGTAATATGTCAGTTTACTGTAAATAAAGACGGTTCAATCGTTGATGTCGTAGTTGTTCGAAGTGTTGACCCAAGTTTGGATAAGGAAGCAATCCGGGTGATTAAATCAATGCCTAATTGGTCCCCAGGTAAACAACGAGGGAAACCAGTCCGGGTGAAATATACTTTACCCGTGAACTTTAAACTTCAGTAAAATTCGAATGAAAATGAAGAATGAACGATAGCACCAACGGTCTACGTATTATTCAAAAAAAAAGAAAAACAAAAACCGTTTGGTATCGCCAGACGGTTTTTTTAATAGAAAAATAATGAAAACAGAAATATACGAAGAAAGGGCTGTACTTGTGGGTGTCATCACCCAAAATCAGAAGGAAGATAAAGCACGGGAATATCTGGAAGAGCTTGCTTTTCTGGCTGAGACAGCCGGTGCTTCTCCCGAAAAACTATTCTTTCAACGATTGGAATATCCCAATCCCAATACGTATGTGGGTCCGGGAAAACTAATTGAAATAAAGACTTTTGTAGATGAAAATGATATTGGAGTAGTTATTTTTGATGATGAATTATCTCCGAAACAATTACGAAATATTGAAGCAGAACTAAAAGTATTGATATTAGACAGAACAAGTCTGATTCTGGACATTTTTGCGAAACGGGCTCAAACGGCCAATGCAAAAACACAAGTGGAACTTGCTCAATGCCAATATATGTTGCCTCGATTAACCCGTCTTTGGACGCACCTTGAACGACAGCAAGGAGGTATTGGAATGCGTGGACCCGGTGAAACTCAAATAGAAACGGACCGGCGAATTATCCTTACGAAGATTTCTTTGTTGAAACAAAATCTGAAAGATATCGATCAACAAATGAGTACTCAAAGAAAAAACAGAGGTAAAATGGTTCGTGTGGCTTTAGTCGGTTATACGAATGCAGGAAAATCAACGTTAATGAATTTACTCAGCAAATCAGATATTTTTGCTGAAAATAAGTTGTTTGCAACTCTGGATACAACCGTTCGTAAAGTGATAATCGATAATTTACCGTTTTTACTTTCCGATACTGTCGGCTTTATCCGTAAATTACCCCATCATTTAGTGCAATCTTTCAAATCGACACTTGATGAAGTGCGAGAAGCCGATTTGTT
>JAQTOL010000154.1 GCA_028748945.1 Paludibacter sp. | reverse complement strand
GAGCTTACTTCTTAACCGGAAGTAAGCTCTTTGTATTTATGATTTTCATTTATCACACAAAAAAAAGCAACTTCAATGAAGTTGCTTTTAGCCGGTATTTAAGAAATCGTACTTTCGTTCCGATTATCCTAAAAAACTTTTTAGTAATTTGCTTTTTGCGTTTGGTCTCAATTTACGAATCGCTTTTTCTTTGATTTGTCTAACTCTTTCACGGGTTAAACCAAATTCATCGCCAATTTCTTCGAGTGTCATTTCAGGAATACCCAGCCCAAAGAATTTCTTTACGATATCGCGCTCTCTGTCAGATAAAGTGAAGATTAATACGCGTTCAATTTCTTTGGAAAGTGATTCATTGATTAATGCACGGTCAGCGTTGGGGGAATCATCGTTAATCATTACATCCAACAAGCTGTTGTCTTCTCCTTCTACAAAGGGAGCATCGACCGAAATGTGACGACCCGATACTTTCATGGTGTCGGCAATTTTCTCTACCGGAATATCCAGTACATCTGCCAGCTCTTCGGGTGAAGGTTTGCGTTCGTTTTCCTGCTCAAATTTTGAGAAAGCTTTATTGATTTTGTTTAACGATCCGACCTGATTCAAAGGTAAACGTACGATACGTGATTGCTCAGCCAAAGCCTGCAAAATTGATTGACGAATCCACCATACTGCATAAGAAATAAACTTAAATCCACGTGTTTCGTCAAATTTTTCGGCTGCTTTAATCAGTCCCAAATTACCTTCGTTGATTAAGTCAGGTAAACTAAGGCCCTGGTTTTGATACTGTTTAGCTACCGAAACAACAAAACGTAAGTTAGCACGTGTAAGTTTTTCTAACGCCAGACGGTCACCGGTCCGTATCCGTTGAGCCAATTCGACTTCTTCTTCTACGGTGATAAGGTCTTCACGTCCAATCTCTTGCAGGTATTTGTCAAGCGATGCACTTTCACGATTCGTGATTGATTTGGTAATTTTTAATTGTCTCATTTAATGAATCAAAATTAGCTTGCAAAAGTAGTCATTTTTTTCGACCTGACAAAACGAAAAATCTAAAAAGAACTGCTTTGTTTGTTACTATTCTAATAGTATAATATACATTGAGTTTACTTAAAACACAAAGCTTATTGAAAAAACATATATTTTGGCATAAATATCAATCAAATGCCCTGATAATAGTGGTTTGCAACAGATATGTAATTGTATTGATATTGAAACGTACAAACCCCTAAAATGTTTTGTTT
Organism: Paludibacter sp.; assembly: GCA_028748945.1. GTDB lineage: Bacteria > Bacteroidota > Bacteroidia > Bacteroidales > Paludibacteraceae > Paludibacter. The sequence goes on along the minus strand of JAQTOL010000154.1, from coordinate 6,132 downwards.
TGTTGATAAAAACAGCAGAACAAACTCAAAGAAGATTGAATTTGTTCTGCATTTTTACCCGGTTTTGACAAAATGAATTATCTGTCAACTCCTAAAACCATTAATTTGCAAGGTTTACAGCATAATAGGTTATTTTCCCATTAGGATAAATCCCTGCAATATAAAATACCTTTTCCTGTTCACCATTGTTTATTGCAGCATCAAAAGCAGATTTAATATCATCTACAGTTCGGATAGGCTGGTTATTTATTTTAAGGATTATAAACCCGGGCTTTATACCCGCATCGGCAAACTTTCCTTTGGTTACGGATTTAATTTCCAGTCCGTAATCCAACCCGAATTGTTGACGGGTCTTATCACTAATTTCCTTATAGGTTGCTCCTAAAACGTCCGAATCGCTTTCGGATGATACAACATTGTAATTTCCCTGTTGATTTTTCAATTCAACATTCAGTTTTTCCTCCTTGTCATTTCTTACAACGGTAATTGTAATTTTATCGCCGGGACGGTAACGACCGATTTGTTCCTGTAATTCAGTTGCAGATTTTACATCAACTCCGTTCACATTGTTTATTATATCACCTTCTTTTACTCCGGCAGTTTTTGCTGCACTTTCATCGTTTACTTTGCCTACATAAGCCCCTTCCAATGTTTTCAATTTTTTATCTTTAGCTAACTGGCTGTCAATATCAGATATTTGAACCCCTAAAAAAGCACGTTGCGCATAGCCATATTGTCGTAAATCAGCTACCACTTTTTTGACAATACTTACCGGGATAGCAAATGAATAACCGGCATAATTACCTGTTTGTGAAGCGATAGCTGTATTTATACCGACTAATTCACCGTGGGTATTAACCAGAGCACCACCACTGTTTCCGGGATTTACAGCAGCATCGGTTTGAATAAACGATTCAATTTTCATTTGCGAATTGATAATATTGATATTCCTGGCTTTGGCACTGACAATACCCGCTGTAACTGTAGAAGTCAGATTAAACGGATTACCCACCGCTAAAACCCACTGACCCACTTTCAGCGAATCAGAGTTTCCAAATACAATGACAGGAAGATCTTTTGCATCGATTTTAATTAAAGCAATATCCGTGTTTGGGTCTTTACCAATTAGTTTGGCTTTGAATGAACGTTTATCATTCAATGTAACCTCTATATCCGATGAACCATCAACAACATGGTTATTCGTTACAATATAGCCATCATTTGAGATTATTACACCGGAACCAACCCCTTCTTCCATCGGAGCTTGTTTGGGCTGCTGGGGTCTTTGCTGTGGTCCAAAGAAATATTCAAAAATCGGATCGTTTGGATATCCACCGAATTGTTGAACTTTCATAGGTGTCTTTGTCATTACATGCACTACTGCATGAACAGATAATTCTGCCGCTACAGTGAAATCAGTTTCCATAGCGTTCGACGCAGTGGCAAATTTAGCATAAGCAGCCGGGATTGTTGTTTCTTGTGCTAACAGATTATCATTTGGTTTGTTTTTCAATAAGTTTGTTGCCAGATTAGTTGCTAAACTAATTGCTACGACTAAACCAAAAAAGCCGAGCGTCTTCATTCGTTTTGATAGGTTCATTTTATTCGTTTTTATAATTAATAATTTGATTGATTTTAACTCAGAAAAATACTACTTTGAGTAATATAATCTGTGTGATATTATTTTTTTACTGTGCGAAAATAATCAAATCTCATGCCGACAAACCAATGCAAGCTAGTTATTTGTCGTATATTAACACTGTATTTTACCTACTTAACTCGAATTAACTCGGACAAATTATCGTGTTAATGAACGCTAGAAAACGACACAAAAAAAGCTACCTTTTTGACAGGTAGCTATAATGGATGTAAAAAATGGAGGCTTTCTGACTAGTATTTTTACATATTTTTTAAAACGATCTCTTATTATAGTGTTCATAGCTTAAATAAGTGCGTATCCACACTTTCTGTTTTATGCAGTATAATCTGGAAAATTAGTTGAATATATTTTCAATTTACTTTACAAAATTGTAAATATTTTTATATTTTTGCTGTAATAATAAAATTTGATTGGTTATGAAAAAGCTTATTTTATTAATTTTTCTGAGTAGTATTTTGAATTCCTGCAAAAAATACGATTATTGGAAAATAACAGGTAAAATACCTTCGTATAAAAACAATGATACAGTTTGCTTTAAAGACACATTGAGTGAAAAGATTGATACTTTTAAAATATCAACAGACAGGGGTTGGAATGAAGTGGGAACGGGCTATGTTGCTTATTACGAATATTTGAAATTTTATTATAAAAAAATCGATCAAGATTCAACATACTTTCTTTTTTCAATTTCAGCAGTACATGATGGCACATGGATGCCAACAATTGGACAAATATACTACAAAAGCACATATTTAGAATACCTTTCTCCCGGGGGTGGTAATGATACCATTACAATTAACAATGTCACATATTATAAAGTTTTAATTTATAAGGATCCAAAAATAGTATCAAAAACAATTCCCAACAAAATAAGTGTAAACTTTGAAAATGGTATTATAAGCTATGGGTTTGTGGATGGTAGAGTGTATAACTTGGTGAGTAAATAAACGCTTAAAACTAAAGATTATGAAAAAGCTGATATTTTTTGTTTTGGTTTGTGGAATATTTTATTCCTGTACTTTTGTTTTTTTAGATGAACATTATTATTTACCCAATGATAAAGTTCCTGTGTTGAAAAATAAGGATATTGTCTATTTTCAGGATTCAGTTAATACAAATAAAATTGACACTTTTTGTTTAGATGTCGAACACGAGATTTACGAGGATTTAGAAAAAGTCCGTTGGGAATATTACTCTATTTATTATAAAAAAATCAATCAAAAAACATCGCTTTTAGCCTATTATATTAATACTCGTGCTTATGGATATTTAGCTTATGGTATTTTTAAGCCGAATTTGTTTACTCAGGATTTGGATTATAATAATAAATCAGAAACAATAAAATATACAATTTATAACATCAGTTATTCAGATGTACATATAGCTTATCTTGATTCAGTGTTGACTTCTGATACTGTCCCAAACAAAGTATATTTCACTTATCCCAACGGTATTATCCGCTACGAATATAAAGATGGCAGGGTGTATAATTTGGTGAGTAAATAAATGACAAAAAAAAGCCACCTTTTTGACAGGTGGCTTCTTTTATTGAAAGAGAAATGTCAGTTTTATTTGAGTTTGTTTTTTATCAACTTCAAACGGTCAATTCAAACTTATTTTTTGAATCCGTAAACGGCTAAATCGCCCAATTCTTCTTCGATACGAAGTAGTTGGTTGTATTTTGCCATCCTGTCGGAACGGCTCAATGAACCGGTTTTAATCTGTCCTGAGTTAGTTGCAACAGCAATATCGGCAATGGTCGAATCTTCCGTTTCGCCCGAACGGTGCGAAGTTACCGATGTATATCCGGCACGGTGTGCCATTTCTATAGCATCAAGCGTTTCGGACAATGTTCCGATTTGATTTACTTTAATCAGAATAGAGTTCGCACAACCCAGATCAATTCCTTTTTTCAGGTATTCAACGTTGGTTACAAAAAGATCATCACCAACCAACTGCAATTTACTACCCAACCGTTCGGTTAGTAGTTTCCATCCATCCCAGTCTCCTTCGTTCATGCCATCTTCAATGGAATCAATCGGATATTTTGCAGCCAATTCGGCTAAATAATCAACCTGTTGAGCTGAATTACGTTTAGCTCCGTTCGGGCCTTCAAATTTTGAATAATCGTAAATACCATCTTTATAAAATTCAGAAGCTGCACAGTCCAACCCGATGGTCACATCTTTTCCGGCTTTATATCCGGCTTTTTCAATCGCATCAATAATTGATTCAAGGGCATCTTCAGTTCCTTTTAATGCAGGTGCAAATCCACCTTCATCACCCACAGCCGTACTGAGATTGCGATCGTGAAGAACTTTTTTCAATGAATGAAAAACTTCGGCACCCATACGTAAACCTTCGTGAAACGAAGTAGCGCCAATCGGACGAATCATAAATTCCTGAAAAGCAATAGGAGCATCGGAATGAGAACCACCATTAATAATGTTCATCATAGGGACAGGTAAAACAAAAGCATTCGTTCCGCCTATATAGCGATAAAGTGGCATATCCAGATAGGCAGCAGCAGCTTTGGCAACAGCCAGCGAAACGCCCAAAATTGCATTTGCGCCCAGTTTGGACTTGGTCTTGGTGCCATCCAACTTAATCATAAGTTTATCAATGGCACGTTGTTGCAAAGCACTGATACCAATCAACGCAGGTGCCAGTACATCATTCACATTAGCAACTGCTTTCAATACGCCTTTGCCTGAAAAACGTTTTTTATCACCATCGCGCAATTCAATGGCTTCATTTTCGCCGGTTGAAGCTCCCGAAGGAACTGATGCACGAGCCATAACACCCGATTCCAAATACACATCTACTTCTACCGTTGGGTTTCCACGCGAATCAAGAATTTCGCGAGCCACAATCTTTTCAATTTTACTCATTTTTACTTGAATTTAGTTTTTTAATTTTCTACTATTATAAACGCCGGAATCGTAAAAATGTTCGGGTATCTCAAAGAAAAAAAACACTGGTTATGTAGTACTTTTGTACTACAACTTATTAAATCATTTCACTTTAATAATCGTTTTCCGGCTACTTATTAAAGTACTTCATTTCAGGTTCCTGAATATTCCTGTATCACGGGTGAATGCCGGATTTAGCAGCAATCCACGGCTTCAATTCCATCCATGATGACTACAGGAACAAACGATGGAAGTCATTATTCAAACTCTACAATCGTTATTCCAGCCCCACCCAACTGGACATGTTCATCATGAAATGCGCGGACACCGTTTATTGTAGGCAGGTATTGTCTGATCATTTGACGCAGGGCGCCGGTTCCTGTTCCGTGCAAAATACGAACGGATCCGACACCGACCATCACCGCATCATCTATAAAATACATTACGGCTTGTAAAGCTTCGTCACCACGCATACCGCGGACATCTATTTCCGAACTAAAAGTAAGTTTTCGTTGACGCACTTCATCAACTGCATTTCCACCCAACGATTCATATTTTCGGGTTTCTTTTTTCAATTGCGTATTGCTGATAGGTTCAAGCTTAACCAGTTTTACAGTCGATTTCATTTGTCCGAAAGCTACAATGGCATTTTTATCCTGAATTTCGATAATTTTTCCTGTAGCAGTTTGCCCTTTCAAACGAACGTTAGAGCCTATTTTCAATGTTTCGAGTTCCGCGTTTCGAGTTTCGATTTTTGCGGGCTTAATTTCAGCTTTTTTATTGAGTTGAAGTCTCGAACTTCCACTCTTCAAGTCCCCTTTAGGGGATTTAGGGGCTATACTTTCTTTAAACTCTTCCAATTCTTTCCTTACCGCTTTCGTCTTCTCTTTTTCCGCCTGTGCTTCCTTTATCTGACGAATGGTATTTTCGATTTTTGCATTGGCATCGGACAATAAATTTTTGGCTTCATCTTTGGCTTTCGAAGTGATTTCTTTTCGTTGACGATCGATGCTGCTTAACTCAGCTTCATATTTTTCGAGCGTTTCTTCCAGTTTCTTTTCCTTCTGGCGGATTTGCTGGCGTTTGTTTTCCCAATAGCGCTTATCGCGCACAATGTCCTGTAAGTGCTTGTCATAATCCAAATGCTCCGCTCCCACTTTTTCGGCTGCTTCGGCAATTAAATCTTCGGGCAACCCGATTTTTCGGGCAATCTCAATGGCAAAAGAACTCCCGGGATTACCAATACTGAGTTGGAAAAGCGGTTGTAAATGCTGACGGTCGTACAACATGGCTCCATTTACAATTCCGGGAGCATCTTCGGCATAATGTTTCAGGTTGGTATAATGCGTGGTAATAACCCCGAAAGCCAGGTTCTTATTGAATCGCTCCAACGAAGCTTCTGCTATGGCTCCACCAATCAACGGCTCCGTACCTGTACCAAATTCATCGATCAGTAACAAGGTTTTTTCATTACTGTTTTTGATAAAATACTTCATGTTCAGCAAATGCGAACTGTAAGTAGACAAATCATTTTCAATGGATTGTTCGTCACCTATATCG
>JAQTOL010000153.1 GCA_028748945.1 Paludibacter sp. | reverse complement strand
CCCTGGAAACGAGGCGGAGCTACTTTCGAAACGAATGACAAGCCCATTGGACTTAAAAACAGCTCGGCAATCGTGAGTATAAGGTAACTGCTCATCAACCAGTAGGGTGAAACCCGTGAAGCATCGGGCGTTGTCTCTCCATTCAGAAGATAGGGAGATACAACATGTAATGAAGCAACAAGAACTATTACAAAACCAAGTCCGGCCAATATCATACCAAATCCGATTTTTTTAGGAGTGGAAGGTTCAATTCCTTTCTTGTTCAGAAAGCTGAAAAATCCCATAACTAATGGTGTAAGAGCAACGATAAATAGTGGATTGAACGACTGGAAAACTTCGGGTGCAATCGGATTGTTTGGTCCGTAGGTGCTCACGAAATAATAGCACAAAGCTCCGGCAGCCAATGTAATAACACCACCAATAAGTCTGGTTTGTAATTTTAGATTGCTTTTAAATACAAGTACTATTCCGGCTATAGTTGCTATCACACTTAATATAGAGTTCAGATTAAAGAACAGATTGGTAAGCGGTCCGACCTGTTTGGCTACATAATCACGTGCAAAAATAGTCAACGTCAACCCATTTTGATGGAACGACATCCAGAAGAAAATCACTACTATAAATACCAATATAAGTGAAGTAACACGGGGTCGCTCTTCCTTTGTGGATACCTGAAAAATATAGGATATAAAAGCTATAAATAAACCTATTGCCAAACCAAACTTATAATCGAGTCCGGGAATTAATTGGAGAAGAAACGCAGTTATACCCATCAATAAAATGGAAATGGTTAATGCAACACCGTTTCCGGTAACTTTCTCGGTGGTATTGCTAATCTCTTTTTTCTCTTCAACTTTCACATCAGCTTTATTTGGTAAAGTTTTATTGAAAATAATATAGACCAGCAATGAAATAATCATGGCAACAGCAGCAATAGCAAAAGCCCAGTTGTAACCTCTTGCAAAGACATCAAGATATTGGATTGCAAAAGCATGTAAATCGGAGACCGGAACCTGGCTTATAACTGCATTGTTTGCCAATTGTTGAAAATGAGCAGTGTCTGTCAGTTTTCCATCCAGCATTTGATGACACATTTCAGGTAAACTACCATCATGTAAAAATCCATTGGTTTTTAGCCACCAGTTTCGAACGCCGGTTGCTACGAAAGGAGCAAAGAAGGCACCCACATTGATTCCCATATAGAAAATCATAAAGGCAGAATCACGTAATTTGGCATATTTCTCATCATCGTACAATTGTCCTACTACTGCCTGTAAATTACCTTTGAAAAATCCATTTCCCAACGATATGATTCCCAATGCCACCAATGTAGCGTAGAGTGACATATCAGGTAAAGCAATAACAACATAACCAACAAACATGATGATTTGTCCTAACAAAATAATCAGTTTATACTGTTTCTTCCAGTCAGCTAACATCCCACCAACCAGAGCCAGTGCATAAATGCCAAAATAGAACCAACTGTAATAATCACCGGCAACTTCAACGGATAGCCCGTATTTAACCTGCAAAAATAAAACTAAAATTGCCATCATGGTATAAAAGCCGAAACGCTCGCCCATGTTGGTGAAAAATGCAACAAGTAATCCTTTTGGATGATTTTTTAACATAGTGTGAATTGATTTAAACTCATGAATCCCCTAAAGGGGGCTATAAGAGTTAGTGATTAATTTTAATAAGTAATAAATTTGTTTCTTTCTAAATATAGTAAACTCTTTTTTATCCCCCTTTAGGGGTTAGGGGTGATCATTTCAGGTTTCATCACCACGCCTTTATTTTTGCGTCCATCAACTTTCATTACAATCGGATTATCGAAACGAACATGCCGTACAAATTCCGACTCATAAACAGCCGGTTGAACATCTAAAAATCCGGTGTCAAATGCACCGTCATTCAAATAAGGATTGATGGTGAGATAGGATACACCAAAAGAAGTAAGATTCTGGAAAAAATGCGTTCCCTGACTCGGATCAACACGGTAATGTGATAATCCGGATTCCACAATCATTTGGGCATTACTGATTTGCTGCCATTTTACTGGTATACCGAGCCATTGATCGGCAGAACCCCAACGTCCCGGACCAACCAATACATAATGACGGTTTTCATTTATAAGTTCACGGTTTATTTGTTCGATCTCTGAAGCAATCAAAAGATTTTTTGCCGCACTAAACGATTCGGGTTTTACATATACGATATCGAATACATCGTTCGTAATCCCATGTCCTAACGCACTGTTACTACTGATTATCGTGTTTTTATCGGGAATGGAACCAATGTCCTCATTAATCATTTCTTTGCTGTCGACAATCGGCCGGATTTGAAGCAGGTAAAAAATATGTTGCTTTTTGGGTGAATAATCCAGATTAACTGCAAATTCAATTTCAATGGGGCGTCCCATTTCAAGTTGAGCAACATGTAATACCTCTTTCAGAATAGGAGCGAGGGGAAATACATTGTGTTGCAGAATATTGGTAAAAGTGATTATTTTCCGACCGCCATCGTACAATCCATCCTGAATAACCTGATCCTGTATATTTAAAGTTGAGGCAATGTATCTCAACGTACCGTCTTTCTCTGCATCCGAAACCCGTAATTTCAATAAATTAAATCCATCATCTACCTGTGGAATAAAAACGGTTTCACTTAAATCCAATGCGTTGAAATAGGTTTGTGTTTCGTGTAATGCAAGATCCAGCGTACTTGTCTGAAGTATATTATTCGGATAAGCAGGGGAGAAACGTAAACTTGTACCTCCATCCATAATGTGTTTCCCGAGTCCAAGCGCGACATTTGCAATTCCATCTTCAGGTGTTTCGGCTCCAATCGGATAATAATTCAGTGAACGTGCTACGCCCGAAAAAGATGGATAGAAACGATCACCGTAAGCATTCCCGCAAATTTCCTGGAGAACAATGCCCATTTTTTCTTCGTCGATTACATTCTTGGTAGCCGTCATATACGCTTTACTATCCCTGTAAAAAACGGATGCATAAACCGCTTTGATGGCTTCGGTCAGCATTTCAAGCATTTGCGTTTTACTATCCGCATTGTAAGGCACCATATAAGTGGTGTAAATCCCGGCAAAGGGTTGGTAGTGCGAATCTTCCAGTAAACTGGATGAACGAACTGCAATAGGTCCGTTAATGGCCCCCAAAAAAGCAAGTAAATCGGCAATTAAAAGTTTCGGAATGTGGGCTTTGAGGAAATGTTTCAGTATTTCATCATCTTTCAATTCGGACAAAGCAATCGGATACAGTTGATTTAGCTCCATGAAGTCTGTGAAATTCTCGGTGCACAATACTACCGTTTTGGGTATCGTTATTTGTGCATTTTCAAACTTCTCAAAGCTTTCGTTACGTTTTATCATGGCATCGATAAATGCCAGACCGCGACCTTTACCGCCTAATGAACCTTCACCAATACGCGCAAAGTTTGAATACTGGTCAAAACGCTCACGTTGAAAAACCGCCACAACACCCCGGTTCTTCACTTTCCGGTAATGAACGATGGCATCGAATATGATTTCACGAACTTTTACCAGATCAGTCGGGGTAAAGTTACCTACATTTATGTTTTTTAGAAATTCGGCCAATGGAAACATGGCACGGGAATAGAGCCAGCGTGAAATATTATTCCGCGAAACATGATAATAAAGTGTTTCGTCACTGATTTTAAAAATACTTTCCTGTAATCCGCGTAAATTTTCAACCCGTGCTTCTTCAATGCCTGTATCCGGATTGATAAATACAAAATCGCCAAAGCCAAAATTATCCGTGATTTTTTGTCTCAACTCGATAAGTAATGTTTTGGACATTTTATTCAGAAAAGCTGCATGCACCTCATCGGCTGCCTGATGGTTTTTCTCTTCTGTTGATTCTATTATGAGCGGGATATGTTTGTCAATTTTACGAATTTCCCGGCAAAGATTAATGCCTGCCAGTTTGTTTTTTTCTCCGTTTTGGAGGTAGCTGACATCGGTAATCACCCCCAGCATATTTTTCTTGTATTTTTCATATATGGCCAGACCTTCTTCGTAGGTGCGTGCCAGCAAAATCTTCGGACGGCCACGCATACGAAGCATTTGTTCATGTTCATTCAATGCTTCGGTCATAAACGAACGCGACTGTTTGAAAACAAACTTATACAGGTGAGGCACTATGGATGAATAGAAATGGATGGAATCTTCAACAAATAGTATCACCTGAACGCCAACAGATTCCACATCTTCATCCACATTCATCCGGTCTTCTATCAGCTTGATAATGGCCAGTAACAAATCGGAATTTCCAAACCAGCCGAAAACATAATCAATGGCACTTAAATCTTCATGTGCAATCCTTCTGGAAACATACCTCGAGAAAGGTGTTAATACAACAATCGGTATATCCGGATACAGTGTTTTTACTTGTTTAGCCCACTCAAACGGATTGATACTATCGCCACTGGGCATGGAAATGATTAACTCAAAGGAACGTTCATTAAGTAAAGCATTGGCTTCTTCTTCGTTCGAAACAAGCGTAAAACGCGGCGGATACCGAAGATTAAGGGATGTATACTCATTGAATATCTGCTCATCAATCCGCCCGTCCTCTTCCAGTATAAATGCATCGTATTTACTGGCATACAACAAGACATTGTAAATGCGATGCCTCATCAGGTTGGCAAACGACGTGTCTTTAAAATATAATTTCTTGATGTTTGGAGAATTCATAAGCAATTAATAATGAACAAATGCACATTTCTTTACCGGAATGAATGTTTCAATTTTCCCCCGAAAAGATAATCGTATGCCAAGACAGAACAAAAGTAATAAAACCATTGAATTTTGGGCATTAATTGCTATAAATATTTAAAAGTCCAATGCAATTCATTATGTAATGAAAAAAATCACAGCTGGTAAATACCTGTTTTTACTCTTTTAAATGATCAGAGCCGGTTATCTATTAACAGATGGATAAGATTTTTAAAATTCCACAATTATAAATCTTCCAAAAAATATACTTTGCTGTTTAAGTAAAATAAAACTATTTTTGTGCACGAAAAAGAGAATCCGTCTTCAACTATCATTTGACAGCTATATTTATAACTAATTTAAAATGAAATTTACCCGATTTTATTGATGAAAAAACTTACATTACTATCCCTTTGTGTCTGGTTTATCGGCCGGTCACTGACAGCTCAGGGCACGGCCGGTGATTACAACCGTGCCTTTTCACTTCAGAACAAATTAAAAGATAAAGTATTTTACTCGGATGTAACGCCCAAATGGATAGGGGACTCCGACAATTTCTGGTATGTCCGCAATACTCCTCAGGGAAAAATGTATGTATTGACCAATGCAAAACAAAAGAAGCAAACGGGTCTTTTCGATCAAAATAAACTGGCGGTTGAACTTACTTTAGCTACCGACAAAACAGTTGATGCCAACCGCTTGCCGTTTACTTCGTTGAAAGTATCTGAATCATTGGACACCTTGCGTTTTGTATATAATGATTTTAACTGGATTTATTCAATAAAAAATAATTTGCTCAAAAAAGGAGACAAGGTGGTACCTCCAAAGTCCGGATACTGGGGAACGGTGGATGAAGAACGTGAAGGAAAGCCGGTGACTTCACCCGACAAAAAAACAGTTGCATTTGTAAAAGAAAACAACATTTATATCCGGGAACTGAAAACAGGTACTGAAAAAGCGCTGAGTACCGATGGTACCAAAGAAGATTATTATTCAACCAATATATCCTTTTCCCCCGATTCGAAGAAGCTGGCTGTCATGCGTATCCATGGGGCAACGATTCGGCAACTCTATCTGATTGAATCATCACCTGCCGATGGGTTACAACCCAAACTGCAAAAAAGGGATTACGTGAAACCGGGTGATGTATTGCCGGTCAGAACTCCGGTAATTTTTGATCTGGCAACCGGGAACAAAAAGATTCCCTCCAATGATCTTTTTAAAAGCCAGATAGATTTAAAAGGTTTTGAATGGTTTGCCGATAGCAAATCGGTGTTGATTGAATACAATGAACGGGGACATAAGGTTTACCGGGTACTTGAAATCAGTGCTGAAACTGCAGAAGTAAAAACATTAATAGAAGAAACTTCCAAAACCTTTGTCAATTACAACCGCTATTTCCGCAAAAATATAAGCGGAGGAAACGAAATTATCTGGATGAGCGAACGGGATAACTGGAATCATCTTTATTTGTACGACCGCCACACGGGAAAAGTCATAAACCAAATCACAAAGGGCGAATGGTATGTGCGTGATGTTATAAACGTTGATGAAAAGAAACGCGAAATCACTTTTTCAGCCAACGGTATGGTGCCGGACGAAGATCCTTATCTGGTCCGTTATTACCGTATAAGGTTTGATGGAACGGGACTGACTTGTCTTACACCCGAAAAAGGAATGCATCAGGCCTGGTTCTCGGACGATAAAAAGTATCTGGTGGATGTTTATTCCACGGTCAACAAAGCACCGGTAGCTGTTTTACGAAATGCCGCAGATGGCAAAATCATTTTAGCACTCGAAAAAGCAGATATCACTGAACTATTGAAAACCGGATGGATTGCTCCCGAACCTTTCGTGGCAAAAGGACGCGATGGAAAAACAGATATCTGGGGTATCATATACCGTCCGACAAACTTCGATCCGACAAAAAAATATCCGGTTATTGAGTATATCTACGCCGGACCGGGGAGCCAGTATGTACCTAAAACGTTTATTTCATACAACCGGAACTTATCTTCTATGGCTGAATTGGGATTTATCATGATCCAGATGGACGGTATGGGAACTTCCTTCCGTTCCAAAGCTTTCGAAGATGTTTGTTATAAGAACCTGAAAGATGCCGGATTTCCGGACCGCATAGCATGGACCAAAGCAGCTGCTGCAAAATATCCGTATATGGATATTGATCATTTGGGTATTTTCGGTGCATCGGCCGGAGGACAATCGGCCATGGGTGCCGTGTTGTTTCATCCCGAACATTACAAAGCTGCTTATTCTTCGTGCGGTTGTCACGACAACCGCATGGACAAGATTTGGTGGAACGAACAATGGATGGGTTATCCCGTTGACTCAAGTTATGCCGCAAGTTCCAACGTGGTAAATGCACATTTACTGACCCGTCCGCTGATGCTGGTAGTGGGTGAAATGGATGACAACGTGGATCCTTCTTCAACTTATCAGGTTTGTGACGCGTTGATTAAAGCCAATAAAGACTTTGAACTGATTGTTCTGCCCGGTGTAGGACATACCATGGGAGGAGACTATGGGGAACATAAACGCTATGATTTTTTCGTGAAAAACCTGATGGATATTACCCCCCCGGGTTGGAGTGAAGTGGGAGAGAAGAAG
>JAQTOL010000152.1 GCA_028748945.1 Paludibacter sp. | reverse complement strand
GATGCGTGGCCATGTATCACGATCAGGGACATATTCCGTTTAAACTGGAAGGTTTTCAATGGGACAATGAAAAGCAAACCATGAAAAGTGTAAAAGGGGTAAATATCACGCTTGGATTACCAATTATCCGTACTTCGGTCGATCATGGAACTGCCTTTGAAATTGCCGGAAAAGGTATTGCATCGCATGATGCTATGTTGGTTGCCATTGATTACGCAATATTAATGGCAAAACACAGAAAGAAATGATTAGCGTTATTGCCGATGATATCACCGGTGCTGCCGAGATTGCCGGCGTTTGTTTACGCTACGGTTTAAAAGTCGTATTTGGAATCAATTCAGTTCCAGCTGATTTTGCGGATGTGCGTGTCATTACTACCGATAGTCGTTCGGCAACTGAAAGTGAAGCTTATAACATCCACTTTAAATTAGCGGCAGAAATCTTTGCCGGTTCAGATTCACTGGTTTATAAAAAGTGCGATTCGGCTTTGAGAGGTTATGTTTTAACTGAGTTGTCTGCCATGCTTCATGTCAGCAAATTTCATAAAATCTTACTTCAACCGGCTAACCCGTTTATCGGGCGTTGTATACGGGGAGGATATTATTTTATTGATAATGAGCTAATAGAAAATACCGGTTTCGCAACAGATCCCGATTTTCCTGCATACAATTCACAGGTTCAGAATTTACTCTTACAACGATCTGCAAATCATGAAAATATCACTGAACTTCATTCAGGTAATATTACCCAGCTCAATGGAAAAGGACTATATATCCCCGATTGCGAATCGGTCGAAGGACTTCAAAAATGTTCCGATCTTTTGAATGATCATACGCTGATGTGTGGAAGTGCGGCTTTTTTTGAACAGATTCTGGTTGGTACCAAGGCAGGAATAATAAAAGAATCGCAGACTCAATTTAACGTAACATCCAATTTCTTAATGATTTGTGGAAGTTCACATCCTCAAAGCCGGCAATATGTAGAAGAATTACGATTGTCTGGTTTTCCTGTATATGGTTTTCCGGACTTATTATTACAGGAATATGCTACTGCCGAAAGTCTTGTACTCTGGACTCAGGAATTAGTTACCATCTGGAAAACAAAGAGGAAACTGGTTTTATATGTTTCATTTGAAAAGATACTATTTCCGGATTGTTCTAAAATATTAAAAACGAGAATGAATCAGATTGTCTCCGGAATTCTCAGAGATTGTAAAATTAATGAGCTATTTATTGAAGGTGGAGCCACTGCTTACGGAATTCTGAATTTGATAAACCGGAAAACGCTGATTCCGGTTCAGGAACTTGCTCCGGGTGTTTTACGGTTGCAAGTGGCATCCACCCCATCGGTTCATATAACCATTAAACCCGGTAGCTATAAGTGGCCCGATAAATTAATTGTTCCGGCGTAATTCAATATTGATTTAATATTGTTTTTATAGTAGTTAAACTACTATATTAAAACAGTTTATATATAATACGTTTGTATTTTCTTCATTGAAATACAAACGTATTTTATTTCGGAATTATTCCTGATGCGTATTATTTTTCATTCTACTATGAAATATATGTTTTTTTACTTCCGGAAGATATTTTGTTAAATATAAATAAAAGGAATAATTACATTCGCTAAATAGTTATACTTTTGTAACCATTTTCAAAATGAATATAAATTACGATATAAAATGAAAGAAAAAAACAAAATTTCAATAGATTCGGCCATTGAAAATTTGATTTCAATTCAACCTTTGCTCTCTAAGACTTTTACACGTTCTCTTCGTGCCAAAACAAATTTGAATCCCGGTTCTCTTTATGTTTTGGGTGTTTTGGTTCGTCACGAAACCTTGTCCATGTCAGAAATCGGCTGTAAATTATCAATGCCAAAACCGCATATAACGAGTTTGGTGGATAAATTAATTGTTGAAGAAATGGTAGAACGTCTTTACGATCCGAACGACCGGCGGATTGTAAATGTGCGAATTACTGAAAAAGGCCTGACCGATTTTAATGCCATAAAATTTGAAATCAGTCAGGAATTACGTCATGATCTTGAATTGCTTGCTAAAGATGAAATTGAAATTCTTTCACTTGCCTCGAAACATGTAAAAGATATATTATTGAAAATAATTGTAGAAAAATCAACTTGTATCAACTCAAATTGTTGCAAGGAGGAATGATAATTATTTTATTCTAAATTTAAATAAAAGCATTATATAATTAAATAAGAGATAAATAAAAATAGAAGTGGATTTATGAAAAAAGAAAAAAAAGACTGGAAAATTTATATTCCATTAGGTTTGGTTATTTTTTTGGTAATCGTTGGCAGTTTTTATTGGTACAAAGATTATTCGAGTTACATTAAAACAGATGATGCGGTACTAGCTTCGGATATTGTTTCGGTAAGTCCCAAAATGATGGGAAGAGTAAGCAAAGTATATGCAGAAGAAGGTGATTCGGTTAAGAAAGGACAATTGTTAGTGGAATTGGACAGTGTTGATTTACTGGCACAAAAACAACAGGTTTTGGCTGCAAAAGCTCAAACTGTTGCAAACAAGGAGCAGACCGAAGCTAATTATCAACTGGCAGAAAAAAATATTGTTGTATTACAAATTGGTCTGGATAAGTCAAAGGATGATTTTGACCGGGCAAAACTTCAATACAACGGCGGTGTTATCACGAAAGAACAATTCGATCATTTAAAAAAAGCACTGGAAATATCACAGGCTCAGTTAAATGCAGCAAAAGCCCAGGTGGCAGTATCAAAATCTTTGATCAAAAGTGCTGAATCAGCCATTAACAGTTCTGTTGCACAGATAGGTGTAATAACTTCACAGTTGAATAACACCCGATTATATGCCCCTATTGACGGGGTTGTTGCCAAACGTTGGTTGCTTCCGGGAGATATTGCTCAACCCGGACAATCAATTTATACCATGAATGAAAATACCCGGTTTTGGGTACAGGTTTTTCTGGAAGAAACCAAATTGGAAAAACTGGAAATTGGTGAAAAAGCAATTTTTACACTCGACACTTATCCGGATGTGGTTTTTACCGGGAAAATATTTACCATGGGATCAACTACTGCTTCTCAATTTTCATTGATTCCTCCAAGTAATGCTTCAGGGAATTTTACGAAAGTAACACAACGTGTTGCATTGAAAATATCAATTGATGGGACAGAAGATGGACAAAAATTATCATCGTTTAAATTCCTGACAGGAATGTCAGCTGTTGTAAAAATTATTAAGGAATAATGCGTAAAGTTTCAAATACACACAGACTACGACGCAAACTTCGGAACAACGATTCGGTCTATCATCCGAAAAGTCCATTATATAAATGGTTTGTGTTAGCGAATGTCATGCTGGGTACTTTCATGGCTGTCCTCGACAGTACTATTGTTAATGTAAGTTTGCCTAAGATTATGTCATCGTTTGGCGTCGGACTCTCAACTATTCAATGGGTGATTACTGCCTACATGCTTGCAATGGCTGCCATGTTGCCAACATCAGGCTGGCTGGCCGATAAATTCGGTTATAAAAAAGTCTATTTTTGGGGATTGTTTCTTTTCACCCTTGGATCATTATTATGTGGTATGTCGAATGATGAAACGACCTTGATTATGTCACGTGTTCTTCAGGGATTAGGTGCAGGTATGATACAACCTCTTGGTATGGCAATTATTACAAGAGAATTTCCGCCTCAACAACGAGGAATCGCTCTCGGATTCTGGTCAATTGCTGCAGCTGCATCGATTTCGTTTGGTCCACTGATTGGCGGTTATCTGGTTGACAATTTCTCCTGGCAATTAATATTTGATGTAAATGTTCCGGTTGGAATTTTGGCAATGGTATTTACCGTTATCATTCAACGGGAGTTTATAAATAAAAATGTTCAGAAATTCGATTATATCGGATTTATTTCGGTTGTTATTTTCTTACCGGTATTGCTTTACGCATTATCAGAAGGAAATGCTCAAACCAATTCGGCCGGTTGGTCAGCACCTTATATTTTGGTTTGTTTTGCTGTTTCAGCTGTGGCTTTTGTCGTTTTTCTGACGCAGGAGCTTACCACTAAAAATCCGTTAATTGACTTGAGATTGTTGGGAAATTACAATTTCGGAATGACTAATATCGTCATGCTGGTATTTAGTATGGGGATGTTCGGTAGTACTTTTTTATTGCCGCTTTATCTACAAAACTCCATGGGTTACACAGCCTTACAATCAGGCGCCGTATTTTTACCTGTTGGAATAATTCAGGGCGCTATCGCTCCGGTTTCAGGATGGTTCTCAGATAAGGTCAGTGCCAAAGTACCTATCATAGCAGGTGTTGGATTGATGGTAATAAGTTTTTACCTGAATTCCCAATTGTCTATTTTAACCGAACGTCCGTTTGTAATGACTTCATTGTATTTACGAGGATTAGGCATGGGATTGATGTTTACACCTTTAACAACATTAGGACTCTTAACCATATCCCGTGAAAAAATGGCACAAGCTTCCGGTATTTCCAATACCATTCGTCAAATTGGCGGAAGTCTTGGTGTTGCCATTTTAAGTACTGTATTAACGGCACGAGTGAACTTCCATAGTCAAATGTTTGGCGGAGCTGTTCAATCCGGATCGCAGATCTTTCAGCAGGTAACTCATAATATGGCCTTTTTCATTCAACAACATGCGGGTGGATCATTGTCAACTGCATTGAAACAAAGCCAAAGTCTGATTATGTCGAGTGTTGGCACACAGGCTTTTATACAGGGCGTTGATGATGATTTCCTTTTAGCTGCCGGAATTACACTGATTGGTTTTATTCCGATAATTCTGATGCGATCTAAGAAAAATAAAGTAAAACAATTGGAAAAGCCTGTTGAAGAAGCATTTATAATAGAATAATATTTAAACAAAAAATTTTCTTTTATAAAAAGAAGATGAATTAATTTAACAAATAAATGAAATCAATAAATAAACTTATTACTGTTCTGCTTTTTACACCGATTGTGACCATGAGCGGACAAAATGTTGTCATGCATCAGCCGACAGATTCAATGAATCTTTCTTCTGTCTTGAATGAAGTTATCAAAAATTACCCATCAATTCTGAAGGCGGAAAAAGAACTGGATGCTTCCGATGCAAAAATTGGTCTTGCAAATTCGGCCTATTTCCCGGATATTAATATAACATCATCTTATGCTCATCTGGGACCGGTTTCTTCCATCACCATCCCAAACATGGGAACATTTCAACTGTTTCCGGGTGACAATTATTCAGCAGCATTGAATATCAATCAATCCATTTACGACTTTGGTAAAACGGCAAAAAATATTGCTTTCGAAAAGCAAAGTAAAGATATGACAAAGCTTGCTGTGGAACAAATTAAACAAGGTTTGTCGCAACGGGTTGTGGGAGTGTATTATCCCATAGTTTTTTTACAGGATGCGATAAAAATTAAAGACGATGAATTGGCTACTCTGAATGAACATCTCCGGTATGTTCAGAAAAAAGCTGAGACCGGTTCGGCAACACAATATGAAATTCTGACAACAAAAGTTCGCATTTCAAGTATTGAAAATCAAAAAACGGACATTCAGACTTCCTTACAAGTTTTGCAAAGCCAAATGAATTCTCTGATAGGTAAGCCCCAGGACAATAAAGTACTGCTAAAAAAAGATCTGAATGTTTCAGAGATTATTTTACCTGCCGATTCCCTTTTTGCCTACGCTTTTGAACATCGTGATGAGATGAAGATGGCGCGTCAGAAAACGGAAATGGCTAAAACCCGATACCAAATGGTGAGCACACAAAACAATCCGGCATTGAATTTCTTTGCGAATGGCGGATTAAAAAATGGTTATCTGCCCGATTTAAGTGCCCTGACTCCAAACTATACTGTTGGCGTCGGACTTAAAATACCAATTTACGATGCAAACCGCACCAAATACAGTAAATTGCAGGTCAAAGCCAATATGGAAGGTAACGATCAGGATACGGAACTGGCAAAAAGAAACATTGTGAACGAAGTAGTTGAAAGTCGTGCTAATGCGTTGGCAGCTTTGAAAAAAGTATCTCAATCGGAATTACAGTTGCAACAATCTCAGGATGCCTATTCGCTCGCTGAAACTAATTTTGAAGCAGGCGCCATTACCAATCTCGACTTGTTGGAAAGTTATACTGCCGTTGCAGAAACAAAACTGGTATTATTGAAAACCAAAATCGACTATACGGTGAGTCTTCTTAAACTCAAAATAGCAGTTGGAGAACAGATATATTAATTTTTTTTGTTTTATGAAAACAAAAAAAGAGGCTGTCTAATTTTTAGACAGCCTCTTTTAGTAAATTATTCTTTCAATTTAAATTTTGATTTTCAAAGCATCATTGGTACCGACTACCCGGACAACGTATACTCCTTTTTGGAAATTTGTTGTAGATATTGATGATGTAGAATTAGCAATTCTTTTTCCTAATACACTGTATACTTCAATTGACAAACCTTTGTTGTTTAAAATTTCAGTTCCGTTAAATGATACTCCTTTGTCGGAAAGAACTGCTTTAAGAGAATTTGGCAGAACAGTATTCGTCGCTGATAAATAAGTTAAATTACAAGCCGCATTACAATATACATATAGAGTAGCAGCACCACCTGTATAAGTTATTGTACCATCATTCAAAGCATTTGCAGCTGGAAAAGCTACGGCACCAACATAATTAGTACCATCAGTTACAAACAATTTTCTGTCTGAAGAAGATGAACCGGTAATTCCAATAACATAAATTGTACTATTTCCACTTACATTGAAACTTAAATACCTTTGGGTTGGCATATTTACTAAAGGAGTTGCATCTCCGGCTGCAGCACCTGCATAACCGGCTCCATTAAACTTAAAACGATTTGCAAAAGCATATGCAACACTGTTAGCATCAGTAAAAGTTTTGGCAGAAGCTTCAACTTGACCCATATTTACATTTGATGAAATACCTGTAATAGCCAAACCATTAATAGTTACCGGAAAAGCCGGGTTTCCATCGGTGCCTGTTCCATTGCCAATTCCGGCTGAAACTGCAAAGGCAGGTGAACCATTCGTTGCGACTGTAGGATCTCCTCCCAAATTCCAAACTGTTTGTGCATTTACTGCAACTACTGTCGTAAAAGCGATTACTAAACTAAGTAATGTTTTTTTCATAATGAATTTGTTTTAAAAATTAATGATAAGAATTGATTTTAATTATACTGCAAATATATACTAATTCTATTCATTTGGTGTGGATATATTAATTAAATCTGTGCAATTTTTGACTGTCTATTGAAGAATAGCTGAATTTTATGTAGTTTTGTGCTGTTAAACAGATATTTTATTTGAAATCAATACAACGTTAAAAACAAAACTGAAAACGTTG
>JAQTOL010000151.1 GCA_028748945.1 Paludibacter sp. | reverse complement strand
AGCCTGAAAGTCGCTAAACATTCAGGCTATTCCTTTTTTTTTGAGAATGATTATTTTACTCCGCTTTTTTATCCTTTAAATATTTCATTTCGATAAAAAAGGCAATCAATAATCCCAAGCCTCCAAATAACAATACCGAGGCCCCATAGATTACGCCTGAAATCTCCCATGCGTTGTGATTAACCTCAATATTAGGAATAGGACCATAAACATAAATCTGACAAATAAAGAATCCTACAAGCAATCCTAATCCTACGCCAAGCAATAATAAACCAATCTTCAGCGTGCCAAAAGTTCCTGGTTGTTGAGAAATAAATGGAAATGAGAACTTGTTCTCAATCATTGATGAATCAAATTTATCACCAATTTTCTCAATAATAGCCAACCGTTCTTTTTTGCGTACGAATAAATCAAACAATTTGTAAATTCCAAGGGTTATAATTCCAACAACCAACGGAATAGAAATAAAGTCCATCATAATTTTTTGTTTTTAAATAAATAATCTCGTTCTTTGCAGTGTTTGACGCTTCTACCTGAAAATGGTTACAAAATAGCCGGTTTATTTTTTATTTCAGAAAATATTGTAACCAAAATAGAAAGTCTGCGTCTATAAATCTATAATGGAGAATAAGGACGAATCAATTTATATTAAACGGATCCTGAATGGGGAAACAAATTTGTTTTCTTACTTTCCGGAACGTTACAGCCGTTCCATTTATTCACTCATAATCCGAATCATCCCAATTAAAGAAGATGCGGAGGAGCTTACACAAGATACATTTATAAAAGCATTTCGTAAACTGGATACTTTTAAAGCAGATTGCAGTTTTTCCACCTGGTTATACCGTATTGCCTACAATACGGCTGTCTCGGCAACTCGTAAGAAGAAAATTGTAGTTCCGGCTTTTGATGAATATACGCTGGAGAATATTCCGGACGATGCAGTTGATTCAATGCTCGATAAAGAAGATGATGAAGCCATGTTGCTACGATTGGAATCAGCGATTGAACAGTTGAATTTGGAAGATAAAACGCTGATCACACTTTACTATATGGAAGAAAAATCCATCAGTGAACTTGCTTCCGTATTGGGATTGACATCCGAGAATGTAAAAGTGAAGTTGTATAGAGCAAGAAAAAAATTATTTGTTTTAATAAATAGCAAAGAAAATGACAGAAGATAAAGCTTTGAAGAAAGTGCTGAAAGTACATAATAATACCCTGCTTCCTGTTGAATTTAATAAGGTATTGATGAACAGGATTTATATCGAATCTGAGAAAAAGAGGAGGCGTTCATTTATTTGGGGTATCTGTTTAATATCTTTTGTATCTCTAAGTCTGATTACAATGGCAATTTATTTGTTGAAAGATTATCTTAGCTTTAATATTTCGCTTCATTTTCCTGCTTTCGTCTGGTCTCCCGGATCAGAATCAATTTTCGGATTCAGCTCCTATATCGCTTTGCTGGTATTAGTCTTGCTCGCGTTGGATAGGTATTTGCGAAGTATCAGGCACAAACGAATTGAATAAGAATCCTGATAAATAGAAAAGAAGGAGAAGTTCGCTTGAACTTCTCCTTCTTTTCTATTATTATTTTTGATCACTGAATTATTTTGCCAGTTTTAACCGAATGTTCATTTCTCTACCCTGTATTTTACAAACATAATTCCCTTTACTCAAGAATTCAGTATTGATTTCGATCTCATTATTACCAGCCTCAACAGTCGCCTTCCGGTTGAGCATTAGTCGTCCGGTCATATCATAAAACTGAATGGTCAGGGCACCATCCGACGGGGCATCGAGAGAAATAATTGCTTTTTCGTTGACGGGATTGGGATATATTTTCACATTTTCGTTTGAGAAAGTCTGTTGAATGGCATTCGTGATGGAATACTCAAATGCACCCAGATCGGGAGCACTTCCCAGGTATGAAAATCCCAGATTTGTACCTTTATCTATCATTCCACTGGTGGAAGTTAAGTGTAGAAGTGTTATTTCAGGTAACGAACCATCGCTTTGGCGGTCATTCAGCATTTGAGTCTTGTCTAAACTTACAAAGTCGGCAGCGACACATGAAAATCCGGTATTCCAACTGTTGTATGCCTGTGTAACCGATTTGCAATTGAAAGTGTTTGATTTGGCAGAGGTTAATGATGCACAGTTTTTGATAATCAGCGTGCCGTAAGTGCTGTTGGAAAATCCATAATTATATCCGTTGTTGTAACCGGTACAATTGTAAATAGTCATTATACCATTGTTATTGTTCTGATCAAAGCCTTTTACCGGATTGCCAACCGAAACACAATTATTTAATGTTGCATTGTTGGCGGTATAATTTCCTCCCAATTTGAATCCGTTACCGTTACCATAATTTTTAATCACATAATTTGTACTTTTAAATTGATAGAACCATGATGCACTATCGGTTTTGAAGCGGATATTGGTGCTCATGTCAAAGGTAGCAGGCGACATGGCATAACACCAGCAGCTATCGTAAACCGTGTTTCCGTTTTTTTCATAACTATCCCAGCCGTCATCACCATTTCTCCATGAACGACAACCCTTATAGGTGTTGGTTCCTGTGTTTGTATATTGTTTATCGGCAAAACCATCCGCATTTCCACCGTAGTCGGGACTACTGATTCCACCGGTTTCGTAATCAAAGTTTTCATAGGAATCGCAATTCAGAACCAAATTATTACTTCCTGTTTTTAACTGAAACCCGGAATCACAATTCCAACGGGAGCTGCAATTTTCTATCAGGTTATTACTTCCTGAAACATAAAAACCGTTGTCACCTGCACCCTGAAGGGTAATACCTCTCAAATGGACATAATTTCCCGAAAGGCTGAAGCCCCGGTTTCCATACAATTGTGTGCGAAAATCGAATACCGGTGTTTCGCCGGGGTAATTGATAATATGAACGAATTTTGTTGAATTTCCGGATTTGGAATATGATTGAGATGAACTGAAATTATACATGCCACCCCGGAGGATCAATGAATCGCCGGCAGAAAGTGTTTTCCCAATGGCTGTGCTAAAATTGTATGGACTGCTAATTGTTCCCGTTCCTGAAGATGTTCCTGTAGGTGAAACATAGTAAGCTGTTGCCGAAATTTGTTGAGTAATTGCTGTTAAACTCAGAACGATTAAAACGAATATGGGTAAGAATTTTTTCATGATTTTTATTTTGATCTTTTGGACTGTACAAATGTAATGCAGAAGGGCCTGCTACATGTGGATTTATTTACCTAAAGTGTGGATATTCTGAAGCCTGATCATAAATGGTATAAAATCGGGCTGGCAAACTTATAAAATTTACCCCGTAATACCGAATAAATTCTAAATTCACTTGTATTGTTCATTTAAAAGAAACAGGTCGGTTCTCACGAACAGACCTGTTTTTTCTGAAAATAATTGATTTAATCTTAAACATAATACCCGAATTTAATCGGAACTAGTTTGACTCATTTAAAAAAATATTATGGCAAATCTTATCTTTGAAATTTAATAACAACACGGATTAAAAAAAGTTCGGATGTTATTGTGAATTCCGGCCAATTGGATAATTTAAACTGCTGTATGTGAAATGAGTAGGCAATTGATTTTTATTTTTGATTCCGGTATTCTTTTGGTGTCAGATGATATTTCTTGGCAAATTCGCGGTAAAAATAGGCTTTATTGTTAAACCCGCAATTGTACATAATTTCCTGCACGGTTTTATTGGTCGATTTGAGTAGCTTTTCAGCTTGTTTTAACCGAATGGATCGAATATATTCGGTAGGTGTTTGACCGATAATATCTTTCATCTTCCGGTAGAGTTGCATTTTACTGATAGCCATCTCATTGGCAATGAAATCGATTGTAAGGGATTCATTATCCATTTGAAGGTGAATAATGCGGGTAATATGCAGCATTAATTCTTTATCTTCTTTGTGGATGAGTTTACCTTCGAACTGTTCCAGAGCAGCGTAAGTAGATTCGCTGTAATCCAACACCGCTTTATTGCGGTTAAGCAAACTTTCGATGATGGCTTCCAAATGACGGGGATGGAAAGGTTTGCTCAGATAAGCATCGGCACCCACTTCGAGTCCTTCAATCTGATTTTCGACGGTACTTTTCGATGAAAGCAAAATAATCGGGATATGGCGGGTTAGTTCCTGTTCCTTCATTATTTTTAGAAATTCCACCCCGTTCATTACCGGCATAATGATGTCGCAGATAATGATCATCGGCATTCTGATTCGCATCAATTCGATGGCTTCACGTCCGTTAGCTGCTTCGGCTATCTCGTAGCGGTTCCCTAAAAAGTCTCGCAACAATTCCCTGATTTCTTTTTCATCGTCTAGAATTAAAATCAGGCCTTCTTTTTCCATATCGGGGACTGAAATTTGAATTTTATCCTTTATTTCTTCTCTTATTTCATTCGTTTTAAAAGCTACAGTTGAGCTTTTAATGCTCTTTATTTCCACTGTTTTATCCATTAATTGCTCAGGAAGATTAACCATAAATGTGGTGAAGGTTTCGCCATCACTTTCTACTTCAATGGTTCCTTCCAGTACTTCCACAATATTTTTACAAAGCGCCAGACCGATTCCATTGCGTGTTACTATTCCTTTTGAAACCTGCATTTCAAACCGATCCAACACTTCGAACCTGTCGAATATACTTTTTTGAAATTCCTGTTTTATGCCGACGCCTGTATTGGTTGCACGGATGGAAAGCCGTTCGGCAATTATTTCAACGAAAATATTTATTTGCTCATTCTCAGGTGTATATTTTACGGCATTGGAAACCAGATTGAATATAATTTTTTCGATACTGTCGCGGTCGGTCTGCCAGTGAAAAATTTTAGGTGTAAAGGTAAGCGAAAGCTGAATATTCTTTTGTTCCAGCATTTCATAAAAGTTTTCCAACACAAATTTTACTAATTCAGGAATGTTGACTTTTTCGATGGAGAGTTGAAGATGCCCGGTTTCGGCTTTCCTGAAATCAATCATTTGCTGAATCAGCGTTTGCATCCGTTCGGAATTTGACTTTATTATGTTGACATATTTTCGGGTATAATCATCCGAAGCGTGAGTCCGCAGAAGTTGTTCGCACGGTCCGTAAATCAACGTTAGTGAATTGGAAAACTCATGTGCAATGTTGGTAAAAAAACGTAATTTTGCCTGATGAATTTCTTCTATCTTTTGTTTTTCAAGTTCTTTAATTTGAATATTGTTCCGGACCCGAATCTGGTTTTTTACAAATCGTTGAATAATAAATAACAACAGAAAGAATAAAACGGAATAGCAAATGTAGGCTATTGTGCTGGCCCACCAGGGTGGTAGCATCGTAATGGGAAGCGTAAAGTATTTTTCACTCCATATTTTGTCCGCGTTACTGCATCTCACTTTCAGCACATAATCGCCTTTCGGTAAATTGGTAAAGACAATCGTGTTTGATGTTCCCAGTTGAATCCAGTCTTTCTGATATCCTTCCAGTAAGTAGGAGATTTCACATTTGGAGCCGGAAAGATAATCCACGGGTATAAACCGGAAACTGAACGATTTATTTTTATAGGACAGTTGCAAAGTTTCATTTGTATTTTTGAAACTCAGATATTCCGAAATATTTTTTTCGACATTATCCACGTAAAATGCATCCAACAGCAGGGTCGGCATATAACTGCTGTGACTGATTTCAAGAGGATTAAACTCGTTGAATCCACTGATTCCTCCAAAAAATAATTGATGAGTGACCGGGCTTTCGTAAAATGCGCCATCGGAAAATTCATTGTTCTGGAGACCATCTTTTTTGAAATAAGAAATGATCCGGTAGTTTGACCGGTCGTGTACCATTTTGGCAATTCCTTTATTGGTACTTAGCCATAAGTTTTGCTCATTATCTTCCAGAATCCCATGAATGGTGTTGTTTGGCATGCCTTCTTTTTCGGTAAACTGGGCAAAAACAGGATTCCCCTTTTCAAATCTTAGCAGTTTATTCAGTCCCATGCTAGTCCCTGCCCATAAAAATCCTTTTCGATCTTTATACAAACAAAGAATATCATCGCTGCTGATAGAACCGCTGTTTCCGGACGAAAAGCGAAAAGCCTTAAATTGCCCGGTCATACTGTCGAACCGGTTCAGGCCGCCGCCACGGGTAGCAATCCACAGATGAGTATTATCATCCTGAATGATAGAATAGACAATATTGTTGCTGAGTGATGATGGTCGGTTATTGTCGAAAATGTACTGTTTGTATGACCTGATGGAATAAGGCCGGGTGTTTCTGTCAATTTCCAGTCTATACATGCCGTACCCGCTGGTTCCAACCCACAGGATATTTCCACCGGTGGGTAAAATGGAATAGATAGAGGTGAGATTCACACTCCGTTGCAGGCTGTCACTTACAAACAAGGTTGATAATCTGTTGGATTTGCTGTCATAGTAATTTATACCGCGTCCATCGGTACCTATCCAATACTCATTGTTGCGTCCGCCTACAATGGTAAAGACCGAATTACTCAACAGCCCGTTCGCTGTTGTTAGGTGTTTGACGAATTTTGGTTCCAGATTTTCTCCTTTATGAGTAAAAGTGTAAATTCCGCTTCCTTTCGTTCCTACCCAAAGCGTTCGGTTTTGATCTTCGAAGAAGGTCCGAACGGCACTGTTGCCAAATGATGGAATATTCTCTGTCGAGTAGGAGTGAAATTTCTCCCGTGATGGTGATAATTGCCAAATACCCTGCATATCGGTTCCCACCCATATAATTTGTTGTGTCCCGGCAAACAAAGATAAAACAGATACATTAGGTAAAACCGGATCGACTTGTTTTGTTTTCAGATCGTATCGGAACAGCCCATCTTCGGTTCCCCAAAACTGATAAGTATCCGTAAAAAGGATCGATGTTACGATGCCTGTATTTTGTTTCTCCATTTTATAATCTGTCAACAATCCTTCAGATATATGATAGGAGTACATTTTTTCATCAGACGTTTGTAACCATATCTCGTTATGTTTATGGTAAAAAACCGCCTCAATATTTTTCAAATGTTGAAACTGAACGATATTCTCTATTTCCGGTGAAGTGAAATTTCCTTTTTTGAAAACGATTTTAAACAATGATTTATCTTCGGTATAAATCCACAGATTATCGTCCAAATCGAAAAAGATTTTTTTCAACCGCAGGTTCTTAACTGCATTAAGACGTATAAATTGATGGGACTCTTTATTAAAATAGAATATTCCCTGATCATAAACAGCGGCAAAGATGACAGTCGAACTATTTTTTGCTATAAAAAAGGAATGTTCGTTGGAGATGATTTGATTGCTTGCATCAACAAAAAAGCTTTCGAAAGTATTCGTCCGTTTATCGAGACGATTGATACCACAGTCCGTTGCTATCCATTGAATATTTTTATGATCTTCAACTATATCGCGGATAATATTGTTACTGATACTTTGGTTGTTGCCCGG
>JAQTOL010000150.1 GCA_028748945.1 Paludibacter sp. | reverse complement strand
CTGAAAGTGAAAAGTGGTTACGGACGTAACTTCCTTATCCCAACAAAAAAAGCGGTTTTGGCAACAGAATCAGCAAAAAAAATGTTGGCAGAAGATTTGAAACAACGTGCCCATAAACTGGAACGTATCAAAAACGAAAGTCTTGAACTGGCTGAAAAACTGAAAGGTATGACCTTGTCAGTAGGAGCTAAAACCAGTACAACCGGTAAAATTTTCGGTGCAGTTGGTCCTATTCAAATAGCTGAAGCTTTCGAAAAAGCAGGTTTTACTGTCGATCGTAAAGTTATTGTATTGAAAGACGCTGTTAAAGAAGTTGGTACATATACAGCCACTTTGAAACTTCACAAAGAAGTAACTGTTGAAGTTGCTTTCGAAGTAGTAGCTGAATAATATTATAATTCAAAGTCAGAAAAGAATCGATGCACTTTAGGGTGTACCGATTCTTTTTTTTTATACTGATTCCGGTTTGACAGTATTTTCAACCTTTCTTTTCTGAACTACATCAGTTAAAGCGATAGTTCCTGTCAGTCCGCCCAAACCCATGCTTTCTACCGCAGTACTGGGGACAATAACTATGGTAGAATTTGTTTTAAGCCCTTCGTAGAGCATATTCATGGCACGAAGATGGAAGGCTGTAGGATTATCGGAATAACTTTTGGCTGCTTCGTTAAACTTTTCTGCAATCTGCCGTTCGGAATCACCCAGAATTACACGTGCCTGGCGTTCCCTTTCAGCTTGTGCCTGCATCGACATGGCAGCTTCCAACCCTTGTGGAATAAGTACATCTTTCACTTCAACCGATATGACATTAATTCCCCACGGCTCGCTTCTTTCATCAATGATTGTTTGTAATAAACTGCTGATTTTATCCCGCCCTTCAAGCATATCAGCCAGCATGGTTTTGCCAATCACATCACGTAAGGCAGTTTGTGAAGCCCAATTTATTGCACTTGAATAATCAGCTACATCTAAAGCAGCTTTTTTTGGATCGACAACTTTCCAAAAAAGAACAGCATCTACATCCACCGGAACCGTGTCTTTTGTTAATGTTTTTTCGGCCTTAAATGAAGTAGTTATAACCCGGATATCAATCCAATAGGGTATGTAATCGATTATAGGAACAATAAAAAATAATCCGGGACCTTTAAGTGATTGAAACTTCCCTAACCGCAATACAATTGCCCGACTCCATTGATCAGCCACTTTTGTAGACCAGGCTACAAGAATACCAATAAGCGTAAATATTACAATAGTATTTACGCTTGCCCCTGATGATAAATCTCTGTTGATAGCAAATGCTAATGCGAAACCTAAACCTGCAATCACTGTAAAAAATAGCGTTGCAATTGAACTCCTGTTTTTCATTTTTGTAAAATTAGATGGTTAAACATTTATTTCCATTCAAACTTGTTGCTTATTCTCAATATCAGTAAATTAGTTACAATTAAAACAATTCACAGAATATTAAGTTGTAGAATATTTGATTTTTTTTCAATACCATCCGGAGTTATAACATGAAAAAAGGTGATTCTTTTCAGAACCACCTTTAGTCGGATTTTTGAGATTATATTATTTCAGTTTCTTCGAAATCAGATTATCGAACGAGAATTTCCCGCTTCCACCTATCAGAACAGCAAGCGCAATTCCAAGAACCAAAATAAAGTATTCAATTCCTTCACCTGTTTTAGGCAGCATATACCAGTTCATAAAGAATCCGTTGTGAATATGTCCTCCAAGAATCATGGCCCCGGTCATTTCAATAAAAAGTGAAAAGGCCATAAAACGGGTTCCGATACCGGCGATAAGTCCGAGACTACCCACAAATTCGGCCAGAATAACCAATGTCGCCAGAACAAACGGCATTCCCATCGATTCGAAATAACCGATTGTTCCCGTGAAACCATAACCTCCGAAAAGACCTAACGCCTTTTGCGCTCCGTGAGGGAAAATGGTGATACCCAATGCAAGGCGTACTAAAAGCAATGACCATGAATTTTGGTCCGTAACAAGTAACATTTTAATTGTTTTCATTTTGTCTATTTAATTATGAATTATGAATTATAAATTATAAATTACATTGGTATTTCCATTACCAATAATTTTGCCTGCGATTCGGCTTTAATTTCTACAGATTCAGTTTCACTGATTCCCAGTCCATCCCTGCGATTGAGTTTTTGACCGGAAATAGTCACATCTCCTTCGATTACAAAGAAATATACACCATTCTTATTATCTTTCAGATCATACCTGCCTACCCAACCTGCTGATAAATCTCCTAAGTGGAACCATGCCTGTTGGTGAATCCACACTCCCTGATCATCAGGATTTGGCGATAGAATCTGGTACAATTCGTTCGTTTTCGCAATTTCAGCAAGTGATATCTGATCATACCGTGGCGTTACATTCTTTTTATCCGGAAATACCCAAATTTGCAAAAACCGGACTTCTTTATCCTTATTTTTATTGTATTCACTGTGGAATATTCCTGTTCCTGCACTCATTACCTGAATTTCACCCGTAGTGATTATTCCGTGGTTGCCCATACTGTCTTTGTGCTCAAGATCACCCGAAAGCGGAATGGAAATTATTTCCATATTATCGTGCGGGTGCTCTCCGAAACCCTGGCCCGCGGCAACCCGATCGTCATTGAGGACACGTAGCATACCAAAGTGTACACGTTCAGGATTATAATAATTGGCAAAACTAAAGGTATGATGAGAATCGAGCCATCCATGATTGGCATGTCCTCTGCTTTCTGCTTTATGCAATATTGTTTTCATATTATTTGTTTTTTTACCCCTAACCCCTAAAGGGGAACATAATTACTATTGTCTACTTAAGAAAATTGAATATGTATAATTGAAGTAACTATCTTAATTCCCTCCACGATAGCTATCGGGATAGGGGTTAGGGGTGATTTTTTTTTTGATACGACAAAGGTACGGCGACAAAATGCTCCGGGAAGTAATAAAATCGGGTGAATGATTGCAAAAATCAGGACTGACGTGCCAAAACACGAAATTCGGAAGGAGTTTGACCGGTTATTTTCTTGAAAAAATTATTGAAATGAGCCGATTCATCAAAACCTAGTTTATAGGAGAGTTCTTTATTGCTGATATTGCTGAACAACAGGGAGCGTTTGGCCTCGGTAATCAACTTACTCTGGATATGTTCTTTAGCCGATTTACCGGTAAGATTCTTTACCGTTTTGTTGAGATAATCGCTGGTAACGGCTAGTCTGTCGGCATAATCCGAAACCATATGGTCGGTTGCATACTGCTTATTTAGCTGTTGTTTAAAAGTGCGAAGGATATGATTTCCGGCTTCAATCAGTTGCGGATTATTGCTTTTATGCAACGAACAATGATTATTGCTTTGTATCAGGAATATCTTAACCAATGAACCGACTGCTTCCATCGTATAGGTTTCGAGCGATTTGGCAAAATGATCTATTTGCTGAATCAGGTTTTTGTAAACCGGTAAATCACTTTCGCTTAACGGAAGTGGTGGTGATTGACCGTAATCGTTGAAAAGGTAAATGTCATTGATCAGCTTTTCGGGAATAGAATTGCTGATTAAAAATTGTTCAGTGAAAGTAAGTACCCAACCTATAGGTGTAGCAGTCAGAATGAGTTGATGCATTTGACCGGGCTGAATAAAATAAATTGTACGATCCTGAACCTTGTATTCGGTAAAATCGACAAAATGAGTTCCTTCACCCTTTTCAATAAATAGTATAGTGTAATAATCATGCCTGTGCGGACTATCCGGGTTACCATTGGCATTCCGGTATATATCTTCCATTCGTTTGAGCGCAAAATCCGGATTATCCGTTGAACTTTCGGAGAAGGTATATGTTTTTATATCTTTATGCAGTCGATTCATGCCGGTCTTGATCGTTAATTATCAATAACGATACAACAGTATCCTTTGTTTAAAAAAGAGTCAAATTATTGATGAACTAAAATAAAATAAGATATTACTTTTTGTTCCTGTATTTAATTTATAAAAAAAAACGTGAGCATTTGCCCACGGTTTTTATCTGAGCCAGCAAGTGGCAATATTTATCTTCTTACGAAATCAAGTAAATGATTTTAATTTCTTCCCCAATATTTTTTTGGTCCGCCTTCGGTCTTGCGTGGCGCATTTTCCGCTCTTTTTTGTGTATTTTCCGTTCGTCGGGGTGCCGGTTCAACTTTACGCAGTCCACTTTCAGTTCTGGATGAATTTCCTGTAGCATTGCTGTTTACCGGTGTACGTGTATGATTTACTTTGGGTTTATTCGGATTTTGAGGACGTGCTGTTTGTAATTTTGGTTTTGGTTTACCTTTCCCATCTTCAGGGATATTTAAAGCAGGATAAGGATGATCAT
This sequence comes from Paludibacter sp., assembly GCA_028748945.1. Classification (GTDB taxonomy): domain Bacteria; phylum Bacteroidota; class Bacteroidia; order Bacteroidales; family Paludibacteraceae; genus Paludibacter. Next base: position 3,173 of record JAQTOL010000150.1, on the reverse strand, counting down.
TCACCAAAGGAATACGGATGGAAATCAGTTTCTGGATATCTTTCAGGTATTCACGTTCTTCAGCATCGCAGAAAGATACAGCTTTTCCTTCAAGTCCTGCCCTACCTGTCCGTCCAATGCGGTGAACGTAAGTTTCAGGGATATTCGGAATTTCGTAATTAATTACCAGATTCAGGTCATCAATATCGATACCCCGGGCAGCTATATCGGTTGCAACCAACACACGTGTTGTACGGTCTTTAAAATTTCGCAAGGCATTTTGACGTGCATTCTGCGATTTATTGCCATGAATGGCTTCCGCCTTAATATTGGCTTTCGTCAAAAAGCGTTGAACCTTGTCGGCACCGTGTTTGGTTCTTGTAAAAACAAGTGCAGTTGCAATTGACTTATCTTTCAGTAGATGAATAAGTAAATCCTTTTTGTTTTCGGCATCCACGAAATACATTTCCTGCTCAACGGTTTCAGCCGTTGTTGAAGCAGGTGTGACTTCTACTTCTTTCGGATCAGTCAAAATGGTACTCGCCAATATCCGAATGGATTCCGGCATTGTGGCCGAGAAAAACAAGGACTGACGTTTAGCCGGAATAAGTTTTATCAGTTTCCGGACATCGTGAATGAAACCCATATCGAGCATACGATCGGCTTCATCCAACACGAAAATGCTTAAATCTCCCAGTTTTACATAACCCTGATTAATCAAATCAAGTAATCGTCCGGGGGTTGCCACTAAAATATCCACGCCCATTTTGAGTGGATGAACCTGTTGGCTTTGAGGTACTCCACCAAAGACTACCGTATGACGCAAACCTGTATTACATCCATAACTCGTAAAACTTTCTCCGATTTGAATGGCAAGTTCACGTGTTGGTGTTACTATCAACGCCTTTATTTTCCGGGGTGCTTTTGGGTCTCCTTTTTTCAAATACAATTGTTGCAAAATGGGAATGGCAAAGGCAGCCGTTTTTCCGGTTCCTGTCTGTGCACAACCTAATAAATCGCGTCCTTTAAGAATAATTGGAATTGAAATTGCTTGTATTGGAGTTGGGATGGTGTAACCTTCTGTTTTAAGAGCGTTTAAGATCGGCTCTATAAGATCTAATTTTTCAAATGACATATATAAATTCAACGAAACCGTTTTTCACTCACAACTTGTAACTAAAACTCAACGGAATCCGATTTTGCGCAAAGGTACGGAAAATAAGCCAATGGTCAAAAGTTTTGGGGACTATGGTTAAATCTTGAACATAACAAAACCTGGTTTCTGATTTTTAAAATTTTAAAATTAATAGTTATCCGAATTGCACAACTATTAAAATTTTGTGCAAGATTTAGTATTTTTTAAACTTCCAATGCCCTTTTTTCGGTTGGTCGACCAATAAAAATGCTTATTTTTGCGTCGAAATTCTCAAGTACGAAAAAAAATAATTTGCAAAAAAATTTTTCATTTAGTTGAACTGAAAACGATTTATTTTTAACATTTAAATCAATAAATAACCTTGAATTTCTCGAATTTAAATCAACAACTCCTCATTTCTGTCGGGAAAACATGTACATTTGTGATTGTATATAGGTCTTCCTGATACACTTCAATCAAACTCTTTTCGAAAGGCAACCAGAAAGCCGAAACAAACAGTCGGTTAGGATATTTTTATGCATCCACGAAGAAAATGCATAATAAACCGGTTTTCATGTCGATTATTGAGAAATTCACTAAAAAATATCATCAAAAAAACAGATACAAGTGCAATTTTAAAATTATAGGATAATCAAAATTTAAAAATCAAATAATAATGAGTAATGCTGATACCGTATCAACGGATATTTTAATTATTGGAGGCGGACCTTCCGGTTGGCCACTTCAATTCATCTCGCGGACACATTAAAGCAAAAAGGGTTGAATCACAGAATTTTACTTATTGAAAAAGGAAGTTCCATCGGAAGCCATATTTTGTCAGGTGCAGTCAGCAGGGCTGAAGTTTTCAAAAAATTACTGCCTGATGTTGATTTCAACGAGATTCCTTTCAATGCTAAAGTTGCAACTGATTCTACTGTTTTACTGAGTGAAAACGGTTCGTTTAAATTACCGGTTCACGCGCCATATATGAGCAATGCAGGTAATTATACCGCGTCTTTGGGACAGATTTGCCGTTATTTAGCCAAAAAAGCTGAAGAAAAAGGAGTGGAAATTTATACCGGATTTTCGGTAAGTGAAATTCTTTATAAAGATGGAAAAGTAATCGGTGCTAAAACCATCGATACCGGTGTGGATCATCACGGAAACCAGATGGAAAACTTCCAGCCGGGAACACGCATTGAAGCCAAACTGACCATCTTTGCCGAAGGTACACGGGGTAGTCTGGCGAAACAACTTATTGCAAAATACAACCTGGAGAAAGACAAGAACTGTCAGATTTACTCACTGGGTGTGAAAGAATTGTGGAGTGTTCCCGAAGGTAATATCAAACCGGGCGAAGTATACCATACCATGGGTTATCCCTTAAATATGAAAGAGTTCGGAGGTGGATTCGTGTACGGGTTAAACGATAATAAAGTAGCCGTTGGATTGGTGGTTGGACTGGAATATGAAGATCCGACTTTCGATACACACGATGCATTCCAGGCATGGAAAACAAATCCTTTTATCGCCAAATTTCTGAAAGGTGGAAAATTGGTTGAATACGGAGCAAAAACATTGCCCGAAGGCGGATGGTATTCAATTCCGAAATTATACACAGACAACGCATTGATTGTAGGTGACAGTGCCGGATTAGTCGCTATGCCGGCATTAAAAGGAGTTCATTTGGCTATTACTTCCGGTATGCTGGCCGCAAAAACAGCTGCAACGGCATTGGCCAAAAACGATTTCTCCGAAAAAACACTTTCAGCTTATGAATCGGCTATCAAAGACAGCGTGATTTATAAAGATTTATATCCGGTTCGTAATTTCAGACAAGGATTCTCGAAAGGCTTACTCATTGGAGGATTGAATTTCGGAACTCTTCTAATAACAGGAGGTGCCGGGTTTTTTGGAAAGTTAAAATCTCATCCGGATAAAGATGCTACTAAAACATTGGCAGAATTCAAAGGAAAATCGTTTAAAGAAAGATTCAAAGGAAAATTAGACTTCGATAAAGTACTGACTTTCGATAAAGTAACGGATGTTTATTTTTCTG
>JAQTOL010000149.1 GCA_028748945.1 Paludibacter sp. | reverse complement strand
TATTACAATTCTTGTCTCAACCCCTTACATGGATGAAGCAAGTTTGTGTGACCGCATTGCCCTGATTCAAAACGGACAATTTTTGAAAATTGACACTCCTGAAAATATAGTCGGTCAATTTGCCGATACACTTTGGGCCGCAAAAAGTGACAATATGCATAAACTGCTGGAAGACTTACGTAATGACGAGGAAGTGAAAAGTAGTTTTGCTTTTGGCGATTCCATACACGTGACAGTTGAAAATGGACAGTTGACAGTTGACAGTTTGAAGAAATATTTGATTGAACGCGGTCACAATAAAATTGAAATTCAACCAATTGAACCAACTATTGAAGATTGTTTTATGGAATTATCCAACACACAAATTTGAGAGAAAAAAAGATGGATACAGTAATAAAAGTTGAAAATCTAACCAAACGTTTCGGCGATTTCACAGCCGTCGACAATATCACTTTCGAAGTTAAACGGGGTGAAATTTTCGGATTTCTTGGAGCAAACGGAGCCGGCAAAACCACAGCCATGCGTATGCTTTGCGGACTGAGCATTCCCACTGAGGGAAAAGGAACTGTTGCGGGTTACGACATTTTCAGACAGCCTGAACTGGTCAAGAAAAGCATTGGTTACATGAGTCAGAAATTCTCCATGTACGAAGATTTAAAAGTGTGGGAAAATCTCGAGCTCTTTGGTGGAATTTACGGCATGCACGACAAGGAAATAAAAATAAAAACAGATGAATTAATGGGACGTTTAAATTTTGAAGAAGAACGTGACCAACTTGTAAAATCCTTACCTTTAGGATTTAAACAAAAACTGGCGTTTTCAGTTTCAATATTTCATCATCCTCAGGTTGTATTTCTGGACGAACCAACCGGTGGCGTTGACCCCATTACACGCCGTCGTTTTTGGGAAATGATTTACGATGCAACAGCAAGTGGAATAACCGTTTTTGTAACAACACATTATATGGATGAAGCTGAATATTGTGACCGTGTTTCCATCATGGTTGACGGAAGAATCGAAGCGCTCGATTCTCCGATGAACCTGAAAAGGACATACAATGCAAAAAATATGGACGAAGTTTTTCAGCAGTTAGCCAGAAAGTCCACACGTAAAGCCGATTAATTATGAAACAACTATTTTCATTTATCCGAAAGGAATTTCATCATATATTAAGGGACAAAACCACCGTTATGATTTTGTTGCTAATGCCTGTCATTCAAATTGTTTTGTTCGGGTTCGCCTTATCGCAGGAAGTAAAAGACACAAAGGTTGTCGTTTTGGCAAACACGAGCGACGATGCAACACGCCGGATTATTGACCGGGTTGATGCCAGTGAATATTTCGATGTGGCTGTTGTGGCACATAATTCCAACGATATTGACGCTGCATTCCGTGATGGAAAGGCAAAACTGGCCATGGTTTTCGAAGATCATTTTTCTGAAAACTTAAAACACACCGGTAAAGCACATATTCAGCTTATTGCCGATGCCACCGATCCGAATGCCGCTACTTCATTTTTGTTTTATGCAAGCAATATTATTACCAATTATCAGCAGGATTTGTCGCCGACTCAAACGAACAGCGGTTTGATAACGCCCGAAGTAAAAATGCTCTACAATCCACAGATGAAAAGTGCGTTTAACTTTGTGCCGGGCGTTTTGGGTATGATCATGATACTGATTTGTGCCATGATGACTTCCATTGCCATAGTGCGTGAAAAAGAAATGGGAACAATGGAGATTTTGCTGGTATCACCCATGAAGCCTATCTACACCATTTTATCTAAAATTGCACCTTATTTTGTACTTTCGGTTATCAACTTTGCAACCATTATGTTGCTCTCGGTTTTTGTACTGAAAGTGCCAATTGCCGGTAGTTTCATCAGTTTATTGACAGTTTCGTTACTTTATATTTTCGTTGCGCTTTCACTTGGGTTACTGATTTCGACGCTTACCAGTTCACAACTGGCAGCCATGATGATTTCCGGTATGGGATTGATGATTCCGGTCATGCTGCTTTCGGGAATGATATTCCCGATTGAAAATATGCCTGCATTTCTTCGGTTTATTTCCAATTTCGTTCCTGCACGTTGGTATATTGATGCCGTGAAAACAATTATGATAAAGGGACTTGGACTCGGTGCCGTGCTAAAAGATGTAGGCGTTTTAGTATTGATGGGAACAGTTCTGGTGACTATCAGCTTGAAGAAATTTAAAGTAAGATTGGGTTAAATCAGAGCTAAGAAGTCAGTAAAAGAAAAATATTATGATAAAATATTTATTAAAAAAAGAGTTCAAACAAATCATTCGGAATCCGTTTTTACCGAAAATGATTTTCATGTTTCCTTTAATGGTATTGCTTGTTTTCCCATGGGCAGCAAGTTACGAAATCCGAAACCTGAATTTAAGCGTAATCGATAACGATCATTCAACTTTTTCGAAGCGTTTGACGCAAACAATTACTTCATCAAATTATTTCAGACTCACGGATGAATCAGCCAGTTATAATCAGGCTTTGAAAAGCATAGAGAAAAACAAGGCAGATATTATTCTGGAAATTCCAGCCGATTTTGAAAAAAATATTATCAACCGTGAAGGTACAAAAGTAATGATTTCGGCCAATGCAGTAAATGGAATGAAAGGTGGCATTGGAATGACTTATCTTTCGACCATTATTGCTAATTTTAATCTCACTCTTATTTCGGAATTATATCCCGAAATGGCTAAAAGTAACTCATCCGTAATTCAAATAGATTCTCAATACCGTTTCAATAAGAATTTGAATTATCAGGTATTTATGGTCCCGGCGCTAATGGTTATGATTCTGACCTTGCTGTGTGGATTTTTGCCGGCTATGTCAATTGTTTTTGAAAAAGAGCTGGGAACAATGGAACAGATTAACGTGAGTCCGGTTCCTAAAATCACCTTTATTCTGGCTAAACTGATTCCGTTCTGGCTTATCGGATTCATAGCCATTACGATTGGATTCTTAGTTGCCTGGCTGGATTATGGATTGATTCCGGTGGGACATTTCTATATCATTTACACTTTCGCAGCAATTTATATTTTCGCCATTTCGGGCATGGGAATCGTGATTTCGAACTATGCACAAACGCTTCAACAAGCGGTATTTATTGTATTTTTCTTTATGATGCTGTTTATCATGCTCAGTGGACTTTACACGCCGGTGGATAGTATGCCCGACTGGGCGCAATGGATTGCTGCTTTTAATCCGCTCAAACATCTGATGATTGTCATGCGGTCGATTTATCTGAAGGGCAGTAATTTCATTCAGCTTGGCGGTGAACTGGCTGCATTATTGGGGTTTGCAGTTTTCTTTAACGGGTTAGCAGTATGGAGTTACAAGAAAAATAATTGATAAAAAAGAACGTGTGGAATCAATACTATTCCACACGTTCTGTTCTAAAATACTTCAATAATTATTTTACTTTCATTATAACATAACTTCCTTCTTGCTCCCGTATCTTCACTTTAAGAATATATGTTCCCTCAGACAGGTCACTTACATTCATTTCCTTTGCACGTATCTCCTTTAATAGAACCCCATTAAGTGAATAAAGTTGCATGAAAGGATTTTCATCCGTTGAAACGGAAACATGGATTACGTCACTACAAGGATTAGGATAAACTTTTACCTGTTCTTTAAACACATTGGGAAGCGCCTGAATAAGTGCATCATACAGAAGCATATTATCTAAATAAACCGATCCTGTTGAAGATAAAATACCATTCCTACGAACAATTTTCACGCCGCTAAGCTGATAATCTGTCAATTCAGGCAGCGAAGTCAATTTAGTTTCGACAAATTCCCAACCGTAGAATTTCAAATCGCATAACTTCACATAACGTACATCCGTTCCCGATGTAAACTGCAGTTGCATTTCATTACCGGACATATCACCATAGACATGTAGTCCGATCACTTTTTTATTATTCAATTTTATTGCCGGTGCTGTCACTTTATAGATTGCGTAGGCGTTATTATCCGAAAACGTATAGTTAAACAGGTATGAAGAAGTGCCGAAAAGTTTCTTCGATGTATTTCTGGCAACTGAAGCAGTCGAAACAAACGAACTCTGATCTGAATCATAAGAATAAATATCAGCAGTTTCGAAATCGTCAGCAACCGCTTGATTGGTTACAAGCACATTCGAAGCTTTAAATTTTATTTTTATAGGTTCGAACACCTTCATTCCTACTTCATCTTCAAGATCTCCATCCACGACCAAAGTATAAGTTTTACCCGCTGTCAGGTTCGATGTTAAACTAAAATATGTTGATCCGTAAGGAGAAGCCACCGAGTTATTCGACACCGAACGTACATTTTTGGCGAGTGTCGTTCCGTTTTCATCAAGGACATTGACTACAGTCTGAATATTTGAAGTATTCAGTTTTTTATCAAAAACCAAACGGAATGAAGGAGCCAGATAGTAAACACCGCTATCGCCATCAAACGGATAAACAGCCAGTAAGGCCAGACGGTTACGGTTTTTGGTCAGAAAGCGGAAGCTAAAATCGTCGGTCATGCTCAGGCTATCGGGGTGTGAAGCTGTTTTCGCTAATTTCACAGTATAAACAGTTGATCCTTCGAGCGGTTTATCGGGTGTAAAACGCAGGGTATATTGCGTATCCTCAAAAGTAATTTTTCCGGGGACATCAGGTGTAATGGAGAAAGCTTCAGTAGTAGATGTTTGGTCCATATCCCAGTTGAAGTTCAGCACAATATCTGCGGAGCATTCCACACTGTCAGTGATTGCAACATTCGGAGAGTAAGAAACAACCTGAGGTGCTGTATTACGGACACGGTTCAAACTGATATTTCTATAAGATGTATTACCGGCAGCAACCGTTATCTCCTGTGTTTGTGAATAATATCCCGTATTTTCAACTTTCACATGATATACGCCAGGTGCCAGATTCTTGAAAACAAAAACCCCATTCTGCAGCATATCCACCGTATATGTTTCACCTGTTTCGATAAGAGTAAGCTTAGCTCCGTTTAAAGGTAGCAGCTGATCGCGTCCGGCAAACTTATTGTAGGAAGATTCCAGTTTGATACGTGTATCACGAACAGATCCGGCAATATTACCGGTTGGAATACTTTCAGAAGGTTTAAAATAAGTACAGAACGATTTAAAGAAATTCCAGGCTTCCAACCATTTATATTCCATATTCATCAAACGGTAAGTTTCAGGAATATAATCGTGCATCATCCCTTCGGAAATCACACCCGGAACAGTCAGACCACGTAGTACTCCATAACCATCACTCCATCCCATTGCTATCCGTCCAAAAGTTTTATCACCGGTCACTGAATAAGATGAAGACCATGTCGTTATCTGATTGGAATATAGATTTTTAGCAATTACAGTACTAATAGCCCTGCTTTCATCCGAAACCGGTGTTGGAGTTGGATAAGTTGTGGCATCGGATGCATCTTTCCCTGCATAAAGTTGCAACACACTATTGGCCACACCATTTCCGGCATTGCTGTGAATAGCCAGCATAAAATCCGAATTATTCTGATTTGCCATTGCCACAATTACCGAAAGATTCAAATCGTCGGCAGTCGAGTTTGTTTCACGGGTCAAAATCACATTTGCACCGGCAGCAACCAACATATCGCGAAGTTGTTTCCCTTTATCCAAATTACTTTGCGATTCCCAGAATCCATTATGATCACCCTGAGCGAAAGGAGCAATCGTCATATTTCGATCATCGCTGTCAAAGCCTCCATGACCGGGATTAACACAGATTGTAATTCCTGACAGGTTCTGGGCATTCAGCCCAAAAGCAAGAACAAAAAGGAAAATAAAAGTTATCTTTGATTTCATTTCAATCAATTTATTAATATCTATTCGAAAATACAATTATCAATCCGGACTCAGATAAATGGCTATTACTGAGTCCGAATAAATAATATAAACAGCTTGTTTATTTATCTGACCATTATTTTGACTGATCCCGTCTTTTCTCCTTGCGAAACCTGAAGAAAATAGGTTCCGCTTTTCAAATCGCCGATTGGAAAGACAATCTCTTGTTGAAGGTTATTATTGAATTGTTGTGAACGTAGATGTTGACCTAAAACAGTAAAAAGTTCAACAGTTACCTTCGAAGTTATATTATCGGCAAAACGGATATTCAATTCATTTCCTCTTACAGGATTCGGATACACACTGAATGCCGACATCCATGTTGATGGCATTCCTGATATTTTTATGCCTTTATAACAAAGTGTTATTTCTTTAAGAGCCAATGTATACGACTGGTTGGCTGTCAGACTTCCAAGATAGAAATTCAGATAATTAAACGTAACCGGATAAATGGCAATATCCGATGCATTAAACAAATCACTGACTGTGACTGAAATCTCTGAATCTGCATTTTGAGTAAAAGAACTTATTTCTTTTGTAACACTTTGGGTGGAATTATTTGCCTTTAAGGACAATATAGCTTTACTCATTGTAATACTGCCTAGATTCAGCACTACTTTCATAGTATCCGGCAAACTGTATAATTGAATATCACGGCTAAGTTTGATAAATGGTGCTCTTGTAGCGGTATAAATAAAATTTACAGCAGAACCAAGAGCCCAGGAAGCAGGTAAATTTTCCGTATTCATGACAGCGTTTAATGCAGTTGAGGCTTCGAGAGTCCAGTTGTCATGCAAAAATTCATCGCTAATCATTCTTCCTGACGTTGGAATTTCTACTTTTACTTTTAGCGTGTCTTTAAAATCGCCTAAAGTACCAATAACCAATGTGGACCCGTTTTGTAAACCTTTTAATTCTCCGTTATCAGCCGTACATATCGTTGGATCTTTCACTGTCCAGGTAAGCGCCGCCGGTAATACTTCCATGGTATTGATACCGATTGTACTTTGAACCTGAATATTGTAATTAGTTCTGTTATCAATTAAAACCGAATCAAGCCGAAGAGCAATTTCTGCAGATGAGACTAATTCAATTTCAACCTGAGTTGTAATATTATTATAGGTTGCCGTGAGCATTCCGCCCGTTGTGCCTGATGCAACAAAACTTCCATCCGTTTTAATTTCACCCAAATCGGATGAACAATTTAATACAACACCTTTTACATCTTTATCAATCAGTGTACCGTATTGATTATACCCGATAAATTTAGGCAGAAAAACACCATATCTGGGTAATTTAATCTTACGTGTATATGATTTTATTTCTGCTATCGTATTGTCTGTCGGTGCAGAAGAAACGGCAAAAATTCCATTTCCAACCGCACGTTCAACTCCATCACTTCCATGATTCATTACATTGAATTCTTTCACGTACATACAACTTGAACCTCCACCATCTAAATTGATGGCAGTATAAACTCCGGCACTCTTCATTATATCAGCCAATTGTTTAGTTCCGACTCCTACTGATAATAAGGACCGGCCGTCCACTACGCAAAAATAAATTTTACTTTTGTCGGCTGAATATCCCATAGCTGTTCGTGGATTCAATTCAACCCAATCATTATCTGTAACTTGTCCATTCTGCAATATTAA
>JAQTOL010000148.1 GCA_028748945.1 Paludibacter sp. | reverse complement strand
CTTGAGATTAGTATGACAACCTTTGATAGGTATAACAGCGCCATTCAGAAAGCAATTAAAACCTGTAAAGCTACAGTTACCGGAGGTGTACCTCCTTATTTACTGACATGGTCCAGGGGAACAGCCAGTGGCTCAAACAATGAATTAATGGAAACTTATCAGAATGGACTGGTTAATCTTGAGGTAGTAGATGCACTGGGTTGTTCGAAAAATTATTCATTCAATGTATCTGTCATAAAATTGGGTATTGATTATGTCGTTTCGGATTGCAATGCACGTAATTATGATTTTTATGCTTTGGTACTGAATGATCAGGACTATCATAATTGCACCTGGGATTTTGGAGATGGTACCAGCTCAACTTTAATGAATCCAAAGCATACTTTTCCAAAAGCCGGAAGTTATAACCTGAAGCTGACTGTAGAAAGTTCAAACTATACCGCTATTTTTCAGGAGACTTTGATTGTGGAAGCACGACCCGTTTTATCGCTTGACCGGGAACCAAAACTCTGTTTCGGAGACTCGGTAAATCTGCATGCACTGGGAGCAAACTTCTACCGCTGGAACGATGGTACTACGGCAGATAGTATCTGGATTAAACAGGCCGGCGATTACAGTCTGATCGGAAGAACCATTACAGGTTGTCTGGATACGCTGTATTTCAAAGCAAGTTATTATGATACATATAATTATACTATACAAACCGATAGGAATGAAGTTTCTACCGATGGAGCTCCTCTTCATATCTGGAGTGAAGGAATCCCTTATTCACATTATTACTGGGATTTTGGGGACAGCATAAGCACCGACCAGAATTATGATGTGAACCATACTTATACTGCAAATAAAGCAGGTCATTACGATATTAAATTAAAAGTGATAAACCCTAACGGTTGCACTGAATACGCTACCAAGCGTATCTGGATTACGAATAATTCCGAAGCTAATACTTTTAGTCCCAACAACGATGGAAACGATTTCCTGAAAGGTTGGCACGTTCAGATATATAACCGAAACGGACTTCTAATTTTCGAGGGTAAGGACGGATGGCCCGGCACTTACCATGGAAAAACGGTTTCAGCCGATACCTATTTCTATGTGGTGTATTATGAATCCGAATCGGGGACTAAATCCAGAACAGGTTATGTTACAGTTATCAGGTAATCCATTCATTAAATGATAAAGAAATTTATACTCTTTTTCCTGTTTGTGTGTGTCTCTCTGTTGGGTTTTTCTCAATCGAATATTCGCATCAATAATTATTGGGAAAATCCTTATTTTATTAACCCTGCAGCCATCGATGATGATTATGCGGCTGTAATCAGCATGGCCGCACGTAAACAGTGGTTTGGGATTCCGGGTTCTCCAAGCACATATTTTGTAGCCGGCACCAAATATATCGATCAAATGCAAACTCAATTCGGGTTGAAAGTTTTTTCCGATCAGATTGGATATACCCTTATAACCAATGCTTCACTTTCGTATGCCTATTCGGTGGTTTTGGATCCTGATTGGCGACTTCATTTGGGTTTGGCAGCCAGTTTCCAAAGCCTTTCCTATGACCTTACCAAAATTGTTTGGTCCCCGAACAGTGAAACTACCGATATATCGCATTTATTGAAACAGAATAATTATAATTTTGATGTCGGAGCTCAACTGACCAATAAAACATTGACTGTCGGCTTATCCGCTCAAAATTTATTGTCAATATTTTTTGCTGAAAACAGTTTACAGACCAATGCCAATTTTCTGTATGCAAAGTACCGGAAGAAAACAAATCAAGCCATTGATATGCAATACGGGGCTTCGGCCATTCAATACGGCTCGGCTTTGCAAATGGAGTTTAGTATTACGTCTTACTTTAAATACTATAATCAACCCGATATTTTTCAGGCCGGGTTATTTTACCGAACCCGAGGTGATATGGGGGTTCTGTTGGGGATGAATCTGGGTAGGAACTTACACTTGTGGTACAGTTATGATTTTAATGTCGGAGGTCTCCGTACAAGTTTTATCGGTACGCATGAATTGATGCTTGTATGGAAACTGAATAAAGTGCCGGGTTGTCTTACCTGTGACCCATAAGTTCTTTGAATGATAGTCTGATTTTTTTTCTATACAAAATGGGTTGGCTTCAATCGAAGCCAACCCATTCTTTAAATATTGAATCCGGTAATTACAGTTTAGCTAAAGCCTGTTCAATATCGGCTTTAATATCCACGATGTTTTCGATACCCACCGAAACACGCAACAATCCGGGGAAAACTCCTGCTGAGATTTTATCTTCGGGCGAAAGTTGTTCGTGTGTGGTAGCGGCCGGATGAATAATCAAGGTTTTTACATCTCCCACGTTTGCCACATGACTGATAAGTTTCAGGTTGTTGATCAGGGTGTCGGCTTTTTCTCCATCACCTTTCAGTTTAAAAGAAAGTACTCCGCCAAATCCTCTTTTCAGGTATTTGTTGGCTAATGCATGATACGGACTGCTTTTCAATCCGGGATAGTTGACATACTCAACAGCCGGATGATTTTCCAACCAGGTTGCCAGTTCCAATGCATTCTGCACATGACGTTCCACGCGTAATGAAAGCGTTTCCAATCCCTGTAACAACAGGAAGGAATTAAACGGACTAATGGCATTACCCCAGTCACGCAGTCCTTCGACACGTGCACGGATATTGAAAGCGATATTCCCAAAAGGACCATTGAATCCGAATACATCCCAGAAAACCAAACCGTGGTAACTGTCTGAAGGTTCGGTAAATGTAGGAAACTTACCATTTCCCCAGTTGAATTTTCCACTGTCGACAATCACACCGCCCAGCGAAGTTCCATGACCGCCTATCCATTTGGTAGCCGATTCCACCACGATGCTTGCACCGTGTTCCAATGGACGGAAAATGGCTCCGCCTGCACCGAAAGTATTATCAACAATCAGGGGAATATCATATTTGTTGGCAACTGCTGCAATGGCTTCAAAATCGGGAATATTCAAATCGGGATTACCGATTGTTTCTAAGTAAAGCGCTTTTGTATTATCATCAATTAATTTTTCAAATTCTTCTGGTGAATCTTTCGGGGTAAATTTGACATCGACACCCAACCGTTTAAATTGATTCTTAAACTGATTATACGTTCCGCCATACAAATGTGAGGTGGAAATGAAATTATCACCGGCTGCTAGAATATTATTCAAAGCAATAAATTGAGCCGACTGACCGGACGAAGTTGCCAAAGCGGTGACACCGCCTTCGAGTGCTGCAATACGTTTTTCAAACACATCGGTGGTGGGGTTCATTAACCGGGTGTAGATATTTCCGAATTTCCGCAGAGCGAAAAGATCGGCTCCATCGGCTGCATCGTCGAATACGTATGAACTTGTTTGATAAATCGGAACTGCACGCGATTTGGTGGTTCCATCCACTACCTGACCTGCATGTACCTGCAGCGTCTCGAATTGATAATTGTTATCTGACATATTTTTTAGGGGTAAGAGGTAAGAAAGTAAGAAGTAAGCATCGGTATGCGTGCAATCACTTAATTTTATACCTTTAAATTGTAAATTGTAAAAGATTAAATAGTAAATTACAAAGGGTATTCTTCAAACGCATAAAGCAAAGTGGACAGATACCGTTCGCCTGTATCAGGTAATAATGTTACAATCACTTTTCCTTTGTTTTCGTGACGTTGAGCCAAAACGGTGGCAGCATAGGCAGCAGCTCCCGAAGATATGCCTACTAACATACCTTCTTCTTTTGCCAACTGGCGCGATGTCAGAATGGCATCATCATTACTTACCTGTAACACTTCATCTACAACACTTGGGTCGTAGTTCTTTGGAATAAAACCTGCACCGATTCCCTGTATCTTGTGAGGGCCGGGAGCACCGCCTGAAAGTACCGGAGAATCAACCGGTTCAACAGCAACTATTTTCACATTCGGATTGTGTGCTTTCAATGCGGCACCTACACCACTGATTGTTCCTCCGGTGCCTACTCCGGCAACGAAAATATCCACTTTACCATCGGTATCAAGCCAGATTTCTTCACCGGTTGTAAGTCTATGAACAGCCGTATTGGCTGGGTTTTCAAATTGTTGGGGAATAAAAGAAGCCGGATTTTCTTCGTGAAGTTCAACTGCTCTGGCAATTGCCCCTTTCATACCGGTTGCTCCGGGAGTCAGAACCAGATTGGCTCCAAATGCTTTCAACAAATTGCGACGCTCCATACTCATGGTTTCGGGCATGGTTAATGTAAGTTTGTAGCCTTTTATGGCGGCTACCATGGCCAGTCCTATTCCTGTGTTTCCACTGGTAGGTTCAATAATTTCAACACCGGCTTTCAAAATCCCGGTCTTTTCGGCAGCTTCAATCATGGACAAGGCGATGCGTTCTTTCACGCAACCTGCCGGATTGAACGATTCAAGTTTTGCAATTACAGTTGCCTGTAAACTTCTGTTTGTACTGTAATTTGAAAGATAAACGAGTGGTGTATTACCAATCAGTTCGGTTAGATCTTTTGCTATTTTTGCCATGACTGTAAAGTTTAATGGGTTTGTTATTTTTCTGATGCATAAATACCGTGGTTTTCACATCTCCACAATCGCAACCATAGGGTATTTTATATACCCTGTTTAGGGTAGAAAAATACGAATTAGTCCCTGAAATTGGAGTTTTTTTTGTATAAATGACGAAATAATATACTTAAACCTGTTGTTTATAAGAAATTTTCCAGCTTTTCCCGACAGACTTCCTTCTGTAAAGTAACAGTCAAAATATAAATTTAAATACAAAATACAAATTGCGGTTTAATCACATCGATATGACTGCGATAAACAAACACACAACTTATCCAATTGTTTTTAGCAAAGAACATAAGTTGAATTAAAATCCAAATCTGCTTTCATACATATGCTAAAAATACTACATTTGCAGTTTTAAAATCCAATAGAAATGAAAACTTTCCCAAAACGACTTATACTCTTCTTATTTTTGACTCAGGCGATTTGTATTCAGGCTGTAAATGTCACGGGAACAAAATCAATTTATATACCTTCGTCATTTGGCACTATGGATTTGAACAATACTGCTAGTCAATGGTGCTACAGTCGTAGTGTACAGTCGGAAGATTTTATTGTGTTTTGGGAAGCGGGTTACGGAGCCAATCCTAAAACTACCACGGATACCAACTATCGGGTGGATGTGGATGCGCTGTTGAATATTGCCGAATCCGGTTTCAGGATGTACAGGGATTCTCTTAAATTCATTACTGTCGGCAATTCAAAAACCGATAGCTATAAAATGATTATTCTCCTGTTTTACTCAACTACCTGGCAGGCCAGTGGCTCCGGTGTGGATAATATGATCGGTTTACTAAATCTGAGTGCTAACGGAGCACAGGCTCTTGGGGTGACTGTGGCACATGAAGTAGGGCACTGCTTTCAATATCAGGTGCATTGTGACGGTTTTTCAGGCGGTTGGATGTACGGCTTTGGTGCAAATGGTTCGGGTGGTAATTGCTGGTGGGAGCAATGTGCCCAATGGCAGGCATTCAAAGTTTTGCCGGATGAACAGTTTTCAAATTATCAATTCCCCAACTATCTTGGTACGGCTCATAAAAACATCCTGCATGAAACTCCAAGGTATGCTAATTATTTTATACAGGATTACTGGACTTATCTCCATGGGATGGATTTTATCGGTCGTTTGTGGCGTGATTCTAAATATCCCGAAGATCCTGTCGATGCCTACAAGCGAATAACTCAGGTCTCACAATCACAATTCAACGATGAAATTTACGATTGTGCTTCCCGTTTTGTCACCTGGGACATTCCGGCCCTCCGCGAACGGGGTAAAGGCTATATCGATGCCCGTGAATCAAGCCCCATGAAACTTACAGCGGATAGTAATTACTGGATGATCGATTCATCCAAATGCATTGAAAACTACGGGTACAATACTGTCCGGCTCAATGTTCCCGATCAGGGTACGCCCATTAAAATTCACTTTGAAGGCAAGGCAGGGGCAAGCGGTTTTCGTTCTGTTTATAAGGGCTATGCCGGTTGGAGATATGGTGTTGTAGCTCTTACTGAAGATGGAAAACGCTTTTACAGTCCTGTGCGGTCAGCATCCTATGCAAGTCCTGTGGACTCGCTTAGCTTTGATTGTCCCGATAAATGTTCCCGACTGTGGCTGGTCGTTACAGGAGCACCGGCATTGCACTGGCATCATGCATGGGATGATAACGATGCCAACGATGAACAATGGCCCTGGCAGGTAAAGTTTGAAAATACGAATTTATACGGAATTTATAAATTTTCACCCGACAATGTGCCTGCAAACGTCACGTTGACTCAGGATCTGACGCTTGCTCCCGTAACCGTCAATACCAATCCATATCCCAGTACTGCAATTCAACCAAACTGGGAAGGTGTTTGCAAAGCTTTTTGTCTGAATTTGCAGGATATAAAAGCGGCTTACGGGTCGACAATAAAATATTGTGCTGTCAATCCCAACGGCGGTCTCAACTATACATCCACAGCCAATGCCCCCGGACATTGGTTTAATAAAACGGGTTACACCACCAACTGGGGCAATAGCAGCTATGTGTTTTCTGAATTTAAACAGAGCGGTCTGACCTTCAATATTGGTCAATATCCGAATATATGCAAAAATGGAGATAAAATCACCATCAGGCAGGCACTGGTTTACACACCTGTAACCGGTTCTCCTGTAAAAGCAACATTTGTATTTAATATCAGCATTGCCACCCCTACTGCCATTCAAAATATTGAGTCCGGCAAAGTATTTGCCCTTGTGAAAAATACAATTGTAACCGATTATCTGAACCTGAATGTTACCTGCGATAAAATAATTGTAAGAAATCTGTCAGGTCTGATTGTAGAAACAGGATCGAATACACATGCAGTTTATTTGGGAAATCTGGGCCCGGGAATTTATCTGGTTACAACCGGTAATAAGACTGAAAAAATAATAAAAACAAATAAATAGTATTGTCTGCCCAATCATCTCCTGTTGTCAGTTGAATTGTTTGAGATAAAACAGATATCCGGGGCTTCACATTTTTTGAGTGAAGTCCAGGATATTAATATAAAGATTTGCCGTAGATTACCAACTTTCCACTTGTACCGGCATGCCCGTCCGCAATGATTTGTCCATGGCCTGCATCACGGCTACGGTTTTGATACCTTCCTGCAAGTCGGGATAAGCGGTTACGCCGGAATCGATACAATCGGCAAAATACTCCAGGTAGTTCTGGTATTCGCCCGCATGGTGCGATTTTCCCTCGAACCGGAAATAATGTTTCAGTTTATGATCGAAGGTAATCAGTTTTTCTTCGCCGGTTTTGGTGGTGATGGCATATCGTAAATCCATATAATCGCCCTGACTGCAGCCTTCGGTTCCGCGCAGGATGCAACTCATCTCGCTGTCGCGCAGGGTGGGCTGAACGGGTCCGGAATACACACCGCTTACCCGGGCAATACGACCATCGGCGGCTTTGAAAATAAAATGCATGGTGTCCTCGTTTTGCAA
>JAQTOL010000147.1 GCA_028748945.1 Paludibacter sp. | reverse complement strand
ACTATCAACAACGTTGACGCTGCTGCTACAGGTAAAATTGCCTATATTGACAATTATGAATTGTATGACTTAGGTTTAGGTACCGGTGTTAAAACTATTGGTATTGAAGCCACGAAAGTGTATACTACATCTAATTCAATAGTTGCTAATTTTGAATTACAAACTGCCGGAGTAGTTGAGTTCAACATTTACAACATTCAGGGAATGTTGGTTGCAAAAAACAAATCATCGTTTGATGCAGGTATGAATCAAAAAGTGATGAATGTAAACATTCCTTCGGGCGTATACCTGATAAATGTTATCAACGACGGGAAACAGGCTACTTTCAAAGTTGTGAAATAAAGCATATTTAATTTAGATTAAGGAGCAAATGGCAGGTCTGTTTGCTCCTTTTTTTGTGCCAGATTAGCTCATGCAACTAAGTAATCAGGATTTTCTTATAATAAAACGATTGTTTGTGAATTAAAACAGTACTCCAATTTGGTCATCTACTTTATTGACTTATTTTTCACCCGTTTTCCATTTGCTAATATATATTTTTGAGCCTTCATTTGATTATTTATCGATTCATTTGTATTCATCGATTTTAATAAATGAAACCGTTTGATTAATGATATATATTACTAAATTAAATTATTTTATTATGAAAAGAAAATTTTACTTATCAATGGCGGTACTTTTTGCCGCATGTGTCGGCTCCCTGAGCGTACAGGCGCAAACAACTGATGTTACATCAACTTATCTGACTAATGCAGATTTTGAAACCAGCCCTACGGGTGCAGCAGTTGATAATACAATTTATGATGTTGCTGGTTGGGTAGAAACACCAGTTGCAGGAGTTTTAAATTATAATAAACTTGCTACTGTTGGATACGAAAGTGTTACAGGTGCATTGGGAACTGCCCCGGTAAATGCAAGTTCAGTAACGACCGGAAATTCGACGCTTCTTGGAGTGAAAGTACACTGGGGACCTGCCGAACTATATATTTCACAAACAGTAAATTTACCGATTGGAAAGTATACAATGACATGGGATTCATATTTGGCCCAGGTAGTTACAAGTCAGGCAAGTCGTTGTGGTTTTATCATTGATGGTACAGCTACATACGATGATCTTCCTACTGCAATTAATACCTGGAAAAATCATAGTCTGACTTTTACTCTGACTTCAGCTAAAGATGTGACGTTCCGTATGGGATATAATAAAACAGCTAATGTAGGTTCAACTTCTAGTCCGATACTTTTTGTAGATAATGTTAAATTGTTGAAATTTAATCAGGTCGATAAAACAACATTACAAGGACTTCTTGCAACAGCAACTACAATGTCAGGCAATCCTCAACCGGTAGGTACTTCTACTGTTTATGCTGATTTAACTACTGCAATTAATGCTGCTCAATTGGTATATGACAATGCCGCCGCAACTTTAGTTGAGGTTGCAGCGCAAGAAAGTGCATTAACAGCTGCGATTGCTGCAGTTAATGGCGCAATTACACTTGAAGCCAGAACTAATTCATGGACAAATTTACCATACGCTGCAACTTCAATTATTTCAAACCCTAGTTTTGAATCAGAGCTGTCTGTCGGATGGACCAGCTTGGGAGGACTTGGCAGAGCAAATAATTCGAATATTGGTGCATTTAAAGCCGGTACTTATTATTTGGAAAAATGGGTGGCAAATCCCGGTACACAGTCAAATATAAATTTGTCACAAGTGCTTAAAAATGTTCCTAATGGTATGTACAAAATAACTGCAGCTGCACAAGCTGTTCAACAATCAACACCTGTTGCCTATCCGGGTAAAGCATATGTTTTTGCAAATGCTGATTCTGTTGAAGTATTTGAACTAAACAATTATACCGTTCAAACTACAGTTACAAATAATACATTGAATATTGGTTATGCGGTAAAAACAACCGGTAACTGGGTATCAGTAGATAATTTTCAGGTAATTTACCTGGGAACTGGTCCTAAATCTGTTTTGAAAAGCGCACTTGACTCAGCCAAGGTAATGGTTGCCAATCCGGTAACAGTAGGATCTACCACCGTTTATCCAAATCTTAGTACAGCTGTGTCAGCAGCTCAGGTAGTTTACGATAATGTTGCTGCAACTACTACTGAAATTGCAACTCAGGTAACAGCTTTGAATGATGCCATTGCTGCTGTTCATGCTGCTATTTTGTTGCAGACAAGAATTAATACATGGACAACATTACCTTATGATGCAACTTCAGTTATTTCAAATCCTAGTTTTGAGAACAGTGCAACTGCCGGTTGGACAAATGTAGGTGGATTTGCGTCACAAAACAATACTTCCTTTTCATTTAAAGCCGGAACCTATTATGTTGAAAAATGGCAAAGCTCAGGAAACTGGACAGGTTTGAAGTTATCTCAAACAATTAAAAACATTCCTAACGGAGTATATAACTTAACAGCTGCCGCATTAAATAATCCGGTAACCACTGGTGGCGCATTTGTTTATGCTAATATGGATTCTGTAGAAGTATTTTCACCAAATGATTACACTGTTTTAGTTAAAGTGACTAACAATCAATTAGAAATTGGATATAAGGTATTAAACGGGGGAAACTATGTGGCTGTCGATAATTTCAGACTTAGCTATGTAAGCGATGGTACTCCATATGTAGTATTAGCTCCGACTACTTTATTCTTTGATCCAAATCATCTTACGAAAACGTTTAATGTTTCCGGTGGAAATCTGACTTCAGCCCTTACATTAACTGCACCGGCTGGTATTAGTCTTGATAAAACCAGTTTAACTGCTGCCGAAGTTGCCGCAGGAGCTGTGATTACAGCTACATTTGATAATGCTACAGTTATTACTAATGGAGTAATTTCTGCAACCAGTGCTACACTGACACAAAATGTAACTGTAAATACATCAGCTGATCTTAGCTGTTTTACTCCTCTTTATTCGACTTTGACAAATCTTATCCCGGATCCTTATTTGAATGATCTTTCCGGATTTGGAGGTTGGGGACACAAATCTGTAGTTTTGGGAGAAGCATATTGTGGTGCTGCCTGTGTTAAGTTTGATGCAACAACAAACGGTTACCCTGATGGAGCGGCTTTAGATGTGTCATCTGTTAATTGGACTGCAAATCATAAATACAGAGTACGTGTTATGGTAAAAACAGTAGATGGAACGCTTGGAATGTTGGCCAAAGGTACAAGTCCCGATTTCTCAATGTCCATACCACAAAGTGGAACTAACTGGATTACAATTGATACTACATTTACAGCAGGTGTTGGTGCAGTAGCAAATTTCTTCACTATCAACAACGTTGACGCAGCAGCTACAGGTAAGGTTGCATACATTGACAATTATGAATTGTATGACTTGGGTATAGTTAACAGTATAAAAACTGTGGGTATTGAAGCAACGAAAGTATTTACAACATCTAATACAATAGTTGCTGATTTCGAATTGAGAGCTGCCGGAACAGTTGAGTTCAACATTTACAACGTACAGGGAATGTTGGTTGCAAAAAACAAATCAATGTTTGATGCAGGTCTGAATCAAAAAGTGATGAATGTAAATCTTCCTTCGGGCGTATACCTGATAAATGTTATCAACGACGGGAAACAGGCTACTTTCAAAGTTGTGAAATAATATCTTCTAATAATTAGATTAAGAGGCTGTCTACTTTTAGACAGCCTCTTTTTTTCTTATGAATATACAAAAAAAATTTATTGTAATCCAAAATGACATTATTTTCATCTTTAACATGTATAATATAGCATACTTTTGCAGGTATAAGAACGATTCAAATTTATAAACATTAAAAATCAGTATCATGAAAAAACTTTTCTCAATGATTTGCCTGTTTTTGGCAATCAGCACAGGATATGCACAAAATTTTGTGCCCGATCCCAGTGTTATGTACAATATTGTACAAACAAACTCCAATTTAGTTGTTGGGCCTGCCATATCCGGAGGATTTTCCACTACCCAGCCCGTCGTGCTGACATTGACGAATCAAAGTTCCCAGGCATTCTTTTTTATTCCTGTGGCTGGTAAAACAGATACTTATTATCTTCAGGATGGTGAAGGTAAATATTTGAACAAAGTTTCGAATGTTACTTGGGATTCATGGTCTGTTATCTTCGAACCGACCACCACAGATTTAAATTCAGAATGGGTTATTAGTGGACCGGATGCAACAGGAATTCGTCTTATGTTAAATGCTAACAGTAAATACCTTGCCTCGGATGCAATTACCAGTGGATCGTCTTTGTACTGCGATAAGGCCGTTGACAATGCTAACGGTTTATTTTCATTAAAGGTTGCTACAATAGATAATACTCCGGTATTTAGTGTGCTGGATAAGAATCTGGTGATTGAGATTGAAAAGGATCTTCAACCATATCCTCTTGAAATTTTTGCAACCGGTCAGAATTACAATATAAATGCCACTGTATCCGCCGGGTATACCTTGAGCAAAAGTACATTCACCCCGACAGATTTTACTGCAGGCTCAGGTAAAGCTCAGGTGGTAATTATGGCTACAACAGCAGCTGTAGGCGACACCGGGACAGTTGTATTTTCTTACACACTTGGCGGAGTAACGAATAATTTAGATACGGTAAAAGTTACACCTGTAAAAAGTTATGAACGTTATTTTATAACAAATAAAGCTTGTGGATTAGTCGTCAGCAGCGATTCGATTAATAATCCTGCCTTAGAAGTGAGCAATTTAGAAAATTACAAACAATACTTCTTACTACGTCCGGTACATCCGGCTATAATTGATAGTCTTTTTTATATTGTGCAGGATGGAGAATATGCTATGTTAAAGAAAGTAGCTACCAGTGGTTGGAATACCGAATATGGACATGCTTCCGACGAGGCTATCTGGAAAATGGTAAAACAGGCTAACGGTGCGTATTCAATTTCTAATTTTGTAACCGGAAAAGCTTTAGGAACAGATGATATTATTGTCAACAGCAGACTGTATGATGATAAAACATTTACGGCTGATCCGACGGCAAAACCCTATTGTGAATGGTCTCTTGTTTCTTTGTCTGAAAGCACGGATAAAACGAATTCTGAATTATCAAGTGTTTCTTTAAGTGCGGGATTACTGAATCAAAGTTTTGAAAGCGCTGTGCATTCATACGATGTTTTGGCTCCGGCAGATGAAAACAGCATTACAATAACAGGAACATCAAAGTCAACTGTTGCATTCATTGATAATAATTCAGCAGCTGTTTCAACCGATTCTCCTACAGCGAATGTAAGTTGTGTTTCGGGCGATGGACTGAGCACTACCATATATTCTTTCAAATACGCTCAATTAAGTTTTAGCGATTGGGCGGCCCGCGGTGAGACTAATTCAACCAGATCAAATCCAAGTCAATGGGGATGGAAGTGTGCAAATGCAACATGGGTTTCAGCCAATTCAACTACAGCCGGTACTGTCAGATATATCGATAATCCTGTAAATTATTTCTCGTTAGCTGATACAACTTCATCAGGTGTTTTAAAAGACACTATTGCCTATAAAGGACGCATCATGTATGTACGTTGGGACGGAGCAGTTGGTGATTCAGGTGTTTACAGTTACCCGGTAAAATTAGAGGGAGCTAAAACCTATACATTCTCTGGAAAATATGCCTGGAATTCAGTAGTACCTGCTGACACTACCGCCACATTCACTTTTGGAATTAATACGGCAAGTGATAATTCGGGAACATCTGTTTGTTCGAATGATTTTACTGTTGCATCGACTGATTTGTTGGATTTGCATAATGCAAGTTTTACATTCACTCCGACGACATCGGGTATATATTACTTTACAGTTAAGAATAATGTAACTTTATTGGGTGCACTTGCTGACTTATCAATAGTGGAAGGAACTACTGCCATTCAAAATGTAGATGCGCCACGTACTCTTTATGCTGTCAAAACAGGGCAATCTGTCCATGTTCATGGAACTAATATGGGGGACAACTTAAGCGTTTACAATGTAAATGGTCAGTTAATTAAACAATTAAAAGCCGGCTCAGATATTACAACTATCAATTTGAAATCGGGTATCTATTTAATAAAAGTAAATACAGTTGTATTAAAAGTAATATTATAACATGATTGATTGGTCTTTTAATACGGGTATCGTTTTTTAAGACTGATTGATAGTTCAGACCAATTAAATAATCTTTTGCGCATAAATATTATGACAGCAAAAGGATAATTTTGAATCATTGGATAAAGCCCGGTTTTAAACCCGGGCTTTATTGTTTTATTGAGCGTTGAAAATGAGGTCGACTATTTATTTTGATAAACGGACTATTTACTTTTACCCGGTAACATTAAATTTCAGGTAATCTTTTGTAATTATCTCAAATTAGTAGTAATTTTGCGTATCTAAATCACGGAGTTAGTAT
The DNA here is from genome assembly GCA_028748945.1 of Paludibacter sp. Classification (GTDB taxonomy): domain Bacteria; phylum Bacteroidota; class Bacteroidia; order Bacteroidales; family Paludibacteraceae; genus Paludibacter. The sequence continues at coordinate 1,158 of JAQTOL010000147.1, read as the reverse complement.
TTCCGTTTCAGATAATCTGATTGATACCTGTGATTCTTGATGTTTAAGAATTTTATTGAATTTCTTTTATTCAAATAAATAAACAACTTCAGAAATTATGAACGAAACAACATTAATTACCACGAGTAACTCGTTAGAAGGTTACCGGGTTGTAAAACAATTGGGACTGGTACGCGGCATCACAGTTCGTTCACGTAGCATTGTGGGAAACATTGCAGGAAGTTTTATGACGATATTTGGCGGTAAAAATGCCATTTACACCGAATTGTGCGAACGGGCACGTGAAGAAGCTTATCAACTAATGATCCAGCACGGCAGGGAAATGGGTTGCAATGCCATTATCAATATGCGTTACGATGCCAATGACGTGATGAGTGGTCTGACCGAAGTGTTGGCATATGGAACGGCTGTAGTGGTTGAGAAAATCAGTTAACTGCGATTTATTAGAAACTCGGGATTAAACATGATTGTAGATTGTCCCGTGTAGGTTGTCTTTTTAGGCAGCCTCATTTACTGTTTCATGTTAATATCTTCTTGTCACCCTGAATGAGTATTTTGGGAAAAGTAAAACGGGCAACGAGACTCCGATAACCAATGCCAAAAGTATAAACAGGGTGGTCAATCCGTTATGAAAGATATCCAGCATGTATTGTTGTGACTTTACAACATCGGAATTTTGCATGAATTTTATCAAGCCCAAAATGGTACGGTAAGCAAATAACCCGGGAATCATGGGTAGTAAAGAGGGAAATGAAAATACTTCGGCCGGGCAATGAATCAGTTTGGCAAATAAAACACTCATCAATCCTATGCAAGAGGCTGCTACAAAAGTGGCAAGTGATATCTCCATTCCTGATTTAATCAGGAAAAAACGGGTGGCATGTCCAATGGCAGCTAATAAGGCGGAGACAAAAACCGATTTGCGCGATGGATTTGAAATGACAGCGAAACCGATGGCCGCTATTGCTGCCAGCAGACCATCAAAAAGGATCATTCGAAACATATCTGAGTTCATAATTTTGTCAAACCAAGTATTAACATCGATGCAAATAACCCGATTGCAATGCAAACAATCAGACTCGAAGCATTCACCAAACGGGCAATGCCGGTTAGGATATGCCCCTCAATAATATCCAAAACGGAATTGATAAGTGGAAC
>JAQTOL010000146.1 GCA_028748945.1 Paludibacter sp. | reverse complement strand
TGATTCTGAATTTCAACTGTTGCTATATTTGTAAAATTGGATTGAAAATACTCATTATTCTCCTCATTATTGCAAGCGACTAATAATGCAAGAACCAAAACACTCATCAAAATCTTTTTCATAATACTAACGAATTAAAATACTGATAACTAAAAATAATTTCTAATAACTATTTTATTTCCATTCAAATAAGAAATAATTTGTCTTATTTTATCATGAATTAATCATGAACAATCATAAGATGCCATCTGAGCATAAAACGTTGCATTAGCCTTACAAATATAGTATAAATTGCCTGTGACCGGAAAATATTTTAGTGTTTTTTTTCGGTTTCTCATAATACTTTCTTTTTTGTATATTTGCACATTGTACCAGACAGGTCCGAAACTGAAAATTACTTGCATGTTATTCTCCAATATAATTGGTCAACACGAAATAAAAAAACGCTTCATTCGCACGGTAACCGAGCATCGGATTCCGCATGCACAGCTTATTCGTGGACAGGAAGGAATCGGGAAACTGGGTTTGGCGATAGCGTATGCCCAATTTATCTGCTGTGAGAATCGCACTTCAATTGACTCTTGTGGAGTTTGTCCATCATGTGTGAAATACAAAAAATTGGCTCACCCTGATTTACATTTTGTTTTTCCTGTAATAAAACCAACGGGTAAAAGCTCAGTCATTTGCGACGATTTTATTTCCGAATTTAGGGAAATGGTCATTCAAAGCCCTTATTTTGGAGTAAATGACTGGTACTCGAAAATTTCCGGGGATGCCAAACAGGGCTTGATTTATTCCAATGAAAGTGAAGAAATCTTGCGTAAATTGAGCCTGAAAACCTATGAGTCAGAGTATAAAGTAATGATTATTTGGCTACCTGAAAAAATGCATACTACTTGTGCAAATAAATTATTAAAAATACTGGAAGAACCACCCGAAAAAACAGTTTTCCTGTTGGTTTCCAATGAACCGGACCAGATTATTACAACCATACTATCACGTACCCAACATATTCATATCCCCCGGTTAAAAGATGATGAAGTAGTTGTTGCTTTACTTCAAAACGAAGAGCTTGAAATTGAAAGGGATACTGCAATTTACGCAGCTCATATTGCCAAAGGAAGCTATCTGGCTGCTCTATCGGTGCTTAATGAAGGCGATGAAAACAAAATGAATTTTGAGCGATTCGTATCGGTGATGCGTTTGGCCTGGCAGGTTGGGAACAAAAAAGATCATGCTTCTCTGAAAACATTGCGAAAATGGGCCGATGATTTGGCTCAGTCTTCTGTTGGACGGGATCGTCAGAAAAATTTCTTAAGTTATGCACAAAACATGACCCGTGAAAATTTCATCCAAAACCTGCATGAACCTGAATTAAATAATTTAACTTCGTTTGAAGCCGATTTCTCACAACGCTTTTCGCCATTTATTAATGAACGGAATGTGGAAGATTTGATGAGTGAATTTGCTTTAGCGGAAAGACATATTGATCAAAATGTAAATGCTAAAATGGTTTTTTTTGACTTAACACTTAAGATCATCATGTTATTAAAAAAATAAAGTAAAGAAGAACTTCATTGTTGATATATGATGTCTTTTTACTTTATCAAATTCAAACTTTAAAAAAAATGGAATATAAACTCGATAATGGCGGTTGCTGTATGAATAAAAGGGGTTGTAATAACAACTCTACTCAAAAACTCAGCACATTCGATTGGATGTGCGATTTACCCGAAACACAAAAAGAAACGGATTTCGTGGAAGTACAATTCAAAAATACCCGCAAAGGATATTTTTTGAACAACACTAAGATTCCCCTTGAAAAAGGAGATATGGTAGCAGTAGAGTCTTCACCCGGACATGATATCGGTGAAGTTACACTGGTAGGAAGATTGGTTTTACTGCAAATGAAAAAATACAATGTCAACCCCGATAAGATGGAAGTCCGACGTATCTATCGCAAAGCCAAAGAAACTGATCTTGAAAAACTTCAGGAAGCAAAGGCAAAAGAACAAAGCACGATGATCCGGGCAAGACAGATTGCTGAGAATCTTAAATTAAATATGAAAATCGGCGATGTGGAATATCAGGGAGATGGGAACAAAGCTATTTTCTATTACATTGCTGATGAACGCGTTGATTTTCGACAACTGATAAAAGTATTTGCCGAAACCTTCAGGGTTCGTATTGAAATGAAACAAATAGGGGCACGGCAGGAGGCCGGTCGAATTGGAGGAATTGGTCCCTGTGGGCGGGAATTATGTTGCTCAGGTTGGCTGACAACCTTCAATTCCGTTTCAACCAGCGCAGCACGCTATCAGGACATTTCACCAAATCCGCAAAAAATGGCAGGACAATGTGGCAAACTTAAATGCTGCATGAATTACGAGCTGGATACCTATGTGGATGCATTGAAAGTTTTCCCCTCGAAAGAAATTCAACTGGAAACGCTGGATAATACTTTCTATTATTTCAAAACCGATGTCTTCAAAGAACTTGTTTCTTATTCCACATCACCTAATTTCGGGGCAAATGTCGTTTCAATTTCCCCTCAAAGGGCAAAAGAAATCATTGCACTCAACAAGAAAGGGATAAAACCAGATTTGCTCGATGACCAGTCGGATATTGAGGCAAAGCCTGTTTCAGTTAATTATGAAAATGGTGTTGGGCAAGACAGTTTGACCCGTTTCGACAGCAACAATAAACGTCCCAAATCAAATAACCGGAAAGGCAACCAATCACAGGTTGGCAAAACAAAAAGAACTGAGACTAAAATGAATCCACCACGATTTGAAAAACCGATTAAGAAAATTGACATCGATCCAAAGCAGAATGAAGAATGAAAAATAAACTATTTTGGGCGATTTTCATTTCGCTCTTCACCGTTGCCTGTAATAACAACGATGTCTATATAAAATACCAGACAATAGTTCCCGAAGGTTGGAGTAAAGACAGTACTTTTACATTCGACATTCCTATAACGGATACAACGGCTAGTTATAACGTATACGTAAATATACGGAACAGAGGTGAGTATCCATATCAAAACCTCTGGCTTTTTCTAAGCGAGACTACACCTGAAAAAAAACTTCAAAATGATACAATAGAATGTTATCTCGCCGATCAAAAAGGCAAATGGATTGGTTCGGGTGTGGGATCTTTATTTAGTATGCCTGTTTTATACAAGCAAAATACCCGTTTCAAAACTCCCGGCACTTATCGTTATCAGATTATTCAGGGAATGCGCGACGATTTGCTGGTAGGCATCAACGACATTGGGATGCGGGTAGAAAAAATTGAAAAATAGTTGGTAATTGAGTGAATGAATTCAATTATAAATTTTAAAAGTATAAATACAAAAGTGGGAAAAAATAAATTGTCCAAATTTGCCGATATGGAAACATATCCCCATGTCTTTCAGGTTCCGGCGCATACTTTGCGAGAGGGTACTACTTTCGGGATGAAAGGAAAATGGAACGAAATGTTTTTCAAAAATAATCACCCTATCGTTTTGGAATTGGGCTGTGGGAAAGGCGAATATACAGTTGGTTTGGGTCAATTATATCCTGATAAAAACTTTGTGGGAGTGGATATTAAGGGTGCCCGCTTATGGACCGGAGCCCGGGAATCGCTTGAGAAAGGAATGAAAAACGTTGTTTTTTTACGAACCAATATTGAAATGATTTTTCATTTTTTTGCTGAAAACGAAGTGAGTGAAATATGGCTTACTTTTCCCGATCCTCAAATGAAAAAAGCAACCAAACGCCTTACTGCCACTAATTTTATGAAATCCTACCAACAGTTTATCAAACCTGACGGAATCATTCATTTAAAAACCGACAGCAATTTTATGTTTACATACACCTGCGAAATGATTAAAAAAAATCATTATCCCATTGTTTTTTCGTCAGACAATTTATATGCTTCCGAATTACATGACCCAATTTTAGGAATTAAAACCTATTATGAGCAACAATGGCTCGACAGAGGAATAACAATTAAATACATTCAGTTTTTAATTCAAAAACGAAATGACTTTTATGAACCTGATATCGAAATAGAACCCGATGCCTATCGTAGTTTTGGCAGAAGTAAACGTCAACATTTAGACTAGTTTCGTTGTTTAATCATTTCAATCTCTATAATTAATAAATTTATGACAATAAATTCGCAAATAATTCTCGATGCACTCCTGCATGTTCGTTATCCGGGAACCGGAAAAGACATAGTTTCATCGGGTATGGTTCAAGACAATATAAGTATTGAGGGCAATAAGGTTTCATTTTCTTTACTATTCGAGAAAGCCAACGATCCTTTTGCAAAATCAGTTGTAAAAGCAGCTGAACAAGCCATCCTGACCTATGTAAGCGAGCAGGTTGAAATTAAAGGTAATATTGAAATAGTATCTTTGGCACCACCTCCAAAGCCTAAAACAAATTCCATTCTACCGAATGTAAAGAATATCATTGCAGTTTCGTCCGGAAAAGGAGGAGTCGGAAAATCGACGGTTTCCGTAAATCTGGCAATTTCATTAGCCAAACTCGGATATAAAGTTGGGTTACTCGATGCTGATATTCACGGCCCATCCATTCCCAAAATGTTTGGAGTTGAAGATTTAAAACCGGCCATGGAAAATATTGATGGACGTGAAATGCTTATCCCCATTGAAAAATATGGGGTGAAAATTCTGTCAATTGGATTTTTTGTCGATCCATCACAGGCTTTAGTTTGGCGGGGTGCCGTTTCAAGCAATGCGTTGAAGCAACTGATTACAGATGGTAATTGGGGTGATCTCGACTTTTTTGTAATGGATTTACCACCCGGTACCGGTGATATTCATTTGACTTTGGTGCAGACCATGGGTATTACCGGAGCCATTGTGGTTACAACACCACAAGATGTTGCGTTAGCCGATGCACGGAAAGGTGTGAATATGTTCACTGGCGAGAAGGTAAATGTACCGGTTTTAGGACTTGTTGAAAATATGTCATGGTTTACACCAGCTGAACTACCTGAAAATAAATATTATATTTTCGGGAAAGATGGCGGAAAAAGACTGGCAGCAGAACTGAACATACCCTTGCTTGGACAAATACCTTTAGTACAAAGTATTCGTGAAGGTGGAGATGCCGGGCTGCCCGTGGCATTTGAAAATAACAGCATAACCTCTATTGCCTTTCTTGATCTGGCTCATAAGGTCGTTGAACGTGCTGATTACAGAAACGAAAATATGGAAGCGACAAAAAAGGTCGAGATGGCAAAGTAATCTTCTGATTTTTGTACATAAACTTAATAAAACATTTTTTGTTAATAAATTATCAGTTAACACATTATAAATAGACTGAATGCCTGAAATATTCATTACAGGCTGTACTTACTCCATTTTTAATGAAATTTAGAATTATTTCTTGAACAGAAATCATATTCATAAAAAACTCTATTTCAGTATAATGATAAATTAGCCGCATGATTGTAATAAAATGTAATTAGTCATGCGGCATTTTAAATTCCTCTTTTAATAAATTATAGTACTATATTTGCCTTCAATTCCAGAAAACAAAAACTGTGTAATATCTTTATTAACAGTATTTTGTTGTGTACTTTTTTTATATGAGGCAATTTATACTTTTACTATTATTATTCTTAGCTGAATCAACTGCTTTTTCAGAAACAACCAATTTCTCCAGATGGTCATTTACTGCTGAGTATGATGCAACCTTATTTTTCGGTGATTTAACTCCGGTATTACAATTAATACCATCAAGTTTGCAAGATTTCGCATTTGGTACTAGTGTTGAATATAATTTAAATGCAGTATGGGGATTATCTGCTGATTATTACCATTTACCTTTTAGCGGACGAAGTAAGATTGCCTATTTCAAGACCAACCTACATAGCGCTGATTTAAACGCAACCATTAATTTTACAAAATGGATATTCCCCCTGACAAGATCTAAATTTTCTATTAGTGGAATAATTGGTGTAGGTGCTGCACTCTTTACTTCCCGTAACAGATACCCTGACCCTGTTAATTCCCCGCTGATTGTCAATGATATTCCATCTTTCGTTAGTTCTGTCCCGGTTTCATTTTTAGCTGAATACAACCTGACTAAGTCTGTTGATTTAGGTTTAAAAGTTCATTACAGAGCATACATGTCCGATAATCTCGAAGGTATTCCTTATCTTAATTTCAAAGGAGTTACCAATGATTACATTGCTGCAATCGGATTATCTTTACGTTATAAGTTAGATGCTATCAAAAAGGAACATTTACGGAATATAAATCTGGAAAATGAATTTTCAGGACTTATTGAAAATGACCGTCAAAAATTGGCTTTTCTTCAGAATAATGATAGTTGCTCTTCCTGCCAGGCCTTGGAAGCAACCAAAGAAAATGCAAAATTAATAGCCAAATTGGCAACAAACGATGCCAGACTTAGAAAAGACTTAGATTCAGTTCTGACCCTTTTGTCTAATTATAAACAAGATACTGATGGTGATGGCGTTTCGGATATCATGGATAAATGCCCTCAAACTGCACAGAAAGTACGAGGTCTAGTTGACAAACATGGATGTCCACTCGATTCTGATGGTGATGGAGTTCCAGATTACGAAGATAAATGCCCGAAAACATACGGAGATATTGCTAACAACGGCTGTCCGGAAATAAAAAAAGAAGTGAAAGAATTATTCCGGCAAGCCCTTCAGGGAATTCAATTTGAAACAGCTAAAGCTGATATTTTACCGGCTTCATCTGTTATTTTAGACAAAATTGCAGATATTCTTTTACTCAATCCAAGCTATTTAGTAGAAATACAAGGGCATACAGATAATTTTGGTAATTCATCCTCAAATTTAATTTTGTCTGAAAGTCGTGCGGAAGCCGTACGCAAATACCTTGTTGAGAAAGGGGTGAATAACAGCCGTCTTAGTTCTCACGGTTACGGTGATACTAAACCGGTCGCAAATAATAATACCAGCGAAGGAAGATCAAAAAACAGACGGGTAGAATTTATAGTAAGTTTTGAGAAGTAATTTTCATTTTGCTTAAGTATCTATAAGGGCTAATAAGAAAAAGTCCTTATTTTTTTTCCATAAAATTCAATATCAAATTATTACAAAAATCTTTATTTAAGTTTTTGATAAAATAAAAAAGAGCACAAATTTCTAATATATTCTCATAAAACTTCAAATTAAGTTCACTCAAAATTCAATCAAACAGATACATAAGATTTACATAAATTCTCAAAAACAATACAAATCACTGTTGATTAACCACTTAAATACCAAACAATAATGCATTTTTAATTAATTTATTTCAATAAATTTTATATACCTAAATATCAATATATTAACTGATTAGAAAAATGACAATATCTAAATGTAATATTTTGTAATGCTTAATAGTGTGGTTAAATTTACAATTTGTAAATATATTCATAACTTTGAGGCATAATTACTAATTCTACCGGGTTTTAATAGTATATTTTAAGTAATATGCTTGTAATTTTTACATACATAATTTTATATCATCATACTAATTTGTGAAAATCACGGATGATTAAAAG
>JAQTOL010000145.1 GCA_028748945.1 Paludibacter sp. | reverse complement strand
ATGGATGCTGCCAACATACTGAAACCCGCTTTGGCTCGTGGTGAATTACGTGCTATTGGTGCAACGACCCTGGATGAATATCAAAAGTATTTTGAAAAAGACAAAGCATTGGAACGTCGTTTTCAAATCGTAAATGTGGATGAGCCGGATATTCCAAGCACCATTTCTATTCTGCGTGGATTGAAAGAACGGTACGAAAACCACCACAAAGTCCGTATTAAAGATGATGCCATTATTGCAGCTGTCGAACTGTCGAGCCGGTATATCACCAACCGTTTTTTGCCCGATAAAGCCATTGATTTAATGGACGAAGCGGCTGCTAAACTTCGGTTGGAAGTAGATTCAGTCCCTGAAGAACTGGATAAAATTGACCGTAACATCAAACAACTGGAAATTGAACGCGAAGCTATCAAGCGGGAAAATGATACCCGAAAGTTGGCACAACTGAACGAAGAAATTGCCAATTTGAAAGAAGAAAGCAAGGAAATGCGTGCCAAATGGTCGAGCGAAAAACAACTGATTGACAGTATTCAACAAACAAAAATAGAGATTGAAGATCTGAAATATCAGGCCGAAAGAGCTGAACGAGAGGGTGATTACGGACTAGTGGCTGAAATTCGTTACGGCAAAGTAAAAACGGCTGAAGAACAAATCAATCAACTTCAAATCAAGCTGGCTGCCATGCAAGGTGTTCACGCGTTGATAAAAGAAGAAGTCGACAGTGAAGATATTGCAGACGTGGTAAGCCGTTGGACGGGCATTCCGGTAAAGAAAATGTTACAAAGCGAAAAAGATAAATTGTTGAATCTGGAAGATGAACTTCATCTCCGGGTAGTTGGACAAGATGAAGCTATTCAGGCTGTTTCTGATGCAGTTCGCCGGAGTCGTGCCGGGTTACAAGACCCTAAACGTCCGATTGGTTCGTTTATCTTTCTGGGAACAACCGGTGTGGGTAAAACCGAATTGGCAAAGGCGTTGGCAGAATTTCTTTTTGACGATGAAAATATGATGACGCGTATTGATATGAGTGAATATCAGGAGAAATTCTCGGTCACCCGATTAATCGGTTCACCTCCGGGCTACGTTGGCTACGATGAAGGCGGTCAGTTAACCGAAGCCATTCGACGGAAACCTTATTCGGTGGTACTTTTCGATGAAATTGAAAAAGCGCATCCCGATGTTTTCAACGTGTTACTGCAGGTTCTGGACGATGGACGGTTGACCGATAATAAAGGCCGGTTGGTGAACTTTAAAAACACGATTATCATCATGACTTCCAACATTGGTTCATCCCTGATTCAGGAAAGTTTTGAAGAAATGACCGATAAAAATCAGGCGGAAATCATTGAAAAAACCAAGACTCAGGTATTCGAATTGTTGAAACAAACCATTCGTCCGGAGTTTCTGAACAGGATTGATGAACTGGTCATGTTTGCACCGCTCAACGAATCACAAATTGAGGAAATTGTTCGTTTACAAGTTTCGTTAATTCAGAAAACCTTAGTCGGCAACGGCGTTCAACTGGAATTAACCGAAGCGGCTATCAAATTCATTGCTGCCGAAGGTTTCGATCCGCAATTTGGAGCACGACCGGTGAAACGAACCATCCAGAAATATGTTTTGAATGATTTATCCAAACAACTGATTGCCGGTACCGTTCACAACGACCAAACCATCGTGGTGGATTATGACGGAAACGGGCTGGTGTTTAAAAATTGATAATATATATTGGTAGAGACGCATTGCAATGCGTCTCTACATAAACATTAAAATCCCGAACGAATTAAATCGTTCGGGATTTTTGTGGTTAAAACATTTTCAAACAAACCGTTTAATTCACATTCCCGGTTCCATTATGATAGTGGCAGACTTTATTCATGACACAAATATCACATTTTGGATTGGTCGGTCTGCATACTTCACGACCCAGAAACGAAATAGCCATTCCTATATCGTCCCAACGCTCACGAGGTACGATGGCCATAATTTGTTTTTCAATTTTCTCCGGTTGTGTCCCGGAAGCAATACCTATTCTGGGTGCCACCCGAACTACATGCAGATCAACAATAACACCTTCCGCTTCATTACCCGATTCACGAATAATCACATTAGCCGATTTCCGTCCAATGCCAGGTAGTTTTGTTAATTCAGCCAGATTGGTTGGTATTTTGTCATCATCGCCAATCAGTTGTGCCAGGCTGACGAGCCACACGGACTTATTTCCAAAATTCCTGACAGTATTAATATAGCGATGCAAATCTTCGGCCGATGCCTTAGCCAGACTGTTCATCGAAGGATAGGCTTCAAAAATAACCGGAGCCAGTTCATTTATATGTTTATCGGAGTCCTGCGCAGAAAGTATAACCATGACTATCAATTGATAACGGCTTTTATAGTCGAGCGGATGTTTGCGTTTATCATATTGTTTCATGAGTGGTTCCAGGGACTCCATCCAATTTGTTTCCATATCATTCTTTATTTTTTCAGATAAAACAATTCTTTTTTGCTGCAAATATAGCAATAGATTCAAGAATTCAGATCTGTAAGAGTAATTTCTTCCTGCAAAAAAAGGAAGTCCAGTGCGGGCTTCCTTCTTTAATAAAATCATAAATCAATCAAAATGTCCTGTCATAATTCTATGGTCTACAACAACATAGAAAAAAGAATTTAAAATTCAATATCGTAAAGCCCCTGACCGTCTTTTTCGAACTTATCCAAACTCATATCAGTCATTGGATGGCTCCTTAAAAGTTCAAGTATTTCATAACTAATTGTTGCAGCATGACTACCCACCATACTGACCCGGTGAATCTGGTCAACCGTTTTAAAACTGGCAGCCAGTACTTTGGTATTGAGGTGAAAATGTTCAATATTTTCGACGATGTGTTTTACCACTTCAATGCCATGTGATGAAATATTATCAAGCCGGTTTACGTAGGGCGCAACCCAATCGGCACCTGCCCGGGCAGCAACCAAAGCTTGTTGTTGTGTAAAAATTGCTGTAGCCGTTACATTAATTCCGGCATCCTTCAACATGGGCATGGCTCTGAAACCTTCTTTTGATACAGGGATCTTTGCAAAATAATTATCGCCCAGGCTGTATTTCGCTTTGTAGGTTCTGGCTTCCCGGAGCATATCTTCAGCCTTGCAGCTAATCATTTGCACGTGAAGCATCTTTTCACCTACAATTTCAATTATTTCGGGAAGTACATCAGACAGTTTTCTGTTTTCGGCAGCAAGAATTGTCGGATTGGTTGTTACACCGGCCAGTGGAAAATAATGAAAAAGCTCACGGAGCTCTTTGGTGTTGGCTGTATCAGCTAAGTAAATCATATTTTATTTATTTTGTTTATTGTTTGCAAAATTACTTCATTCCTATTTAAATAAGCACTTTATGAGTATAAAATTACGAAAAATTGAAAATCTGAAGTATGAAACGCTTTATCATTGGAAGTTATAGTAATATTTTTTCACTTTTTTGTCTGTATTTACAATCAGTTCAATATTAATTTTGATGTTCAGCCGAAGTAGGTTTATTAATAGATTTTTTGTCATTTATGTATCAAACTCAACTGATATGCTTATATTTGCATCGAATTTGTTTTGAATGTATGTTTATGACGGATAAGGTAAAATATTGGAGTGAATTATCGGAATATGATTACGATACTGCGTTGGCAATGATGCAAACAGGCAGATATTTATATGTCGGCTTCATGTGTCATCAGACTATTGAAAAAATATTGAAAGCATATTTTAATTCTAAAGACAATGACCCTACACCGTTTACACATAGTTTAGCCTATTTAGCTAAAAAGGCAAATATTTATGAAAGTCTGCCTGATCAATTTAAGGATTTTATTGATGTTTTGGAGCCACTAAATATTGAAGCTCGCTATCCGTCTCACAAAGAACAACTAATGAAAAGTTTAACCAAGGAAAGATGTCAGTCTATTTTGGATAATACAAGAAAATTAAAAATATGGATAATAGAGAAATTATAGATAAGTTATTAAATTATAAACGATTAGTATCAAAATATTTTGATATTGATGAAGTCATTCTTTTTGGTTCTTATGCTAAAGGAACTCAAAAAACAGATAGCGATATTGATGTGGCAATTGTGGTTAATTCTATCAATCTGGATTTTTTTACCTACGCACCGTTACTGTGGAAACTTAGAAGAGATATTGATGTAAGGATCGAACCAATTTTAATTGAAAAGAATCGAGATGAGAGTGGCTTTTTAAAAGAGATTCTAAGAACAGGTTTAATTATTAAATAGTAGATATTAAAATAAATTGATATGTCACTTCACCCCATAATAAAGCCCCACCATACATGGTGAGGCTTTATTTATTTAAAAATTGAAATTAGTTTTTACAATCCTTTTTCTGACAAATACCTTTCAGCTTCAATAGCTGCCTGGCATCCTGTTCCGGCTGCAGTGATTGCCTGACGATAATGTGGATCCGAAACATCACCGGCAGCAAACACACCACTTACGTTTGTACGGGGAGTTCCTGCAATTGTTTTAATATACCCAACTTCGTCGGTTTCAATCCAGGGTTTGAAAATACCTGAATTTGGTTTATGACCAATGGCTAAAAAGAATCCATCAATATCAATATGAACTTTTTCTTCATCGGCCTGTCCACGGCGTTTTACCAAATCTGCACCCTGAACAACACCTTCACCGGTCAAACCGACAGTTTCATGTTCGAACAAAACTTCAATTTTAGGGTTTGCAAAGACACGTTCCTGCATAATTTTTGAAGCACGTAGAAAAGGTTTACGCACAATCACATAAACTTTGCTTGCCAAACCGGCCAGATAGGTTGCTTCTTCGCAGGCAGTATCACCCCCTCCCACTACAGCCACCGTCATTTTACGATAAAAGAATCCATCGCATGTAGCACAAGCCGAAACACCTGAACCGGCATACTTTTGTTCATCGGGTAACCCAAGATATTGAGCTGTGGCACCGGTTGAAATAATAATGGTATCAGCCTCAATTGTTTTTTCGCCATCAATGGTTACTTTATAAGGCGCTGAAGACAAATCGGTAGCCGTTGCCATACCGAAACGAATATCGGCACCGAAACGTTCGGCTTGTTTTTTCAGTTCTTCCATCATTTCGGGTCCGGTAATTCCGGCAGGATAGCCCGGAAAATTTTCCACTTCATTGGTGGTGGTCAACTGACCACCGGGTTGCATACCTTCGTATAATACAGGCGATAGATTCGCACGGGATGCATAAATGGCAGCCGTATAACCTGCCGGTCCTGAGCCTATAATCAGGCAACGTACTTTTTCATTCATAATTTATATTGTTTTTGTTTTGTTTTCTAGTTAACCAAACACCCGATGGCTTTAATTTACAATTTGTTCTTACTGACATATTAAACAAAACCGCAATCAGAAGGTTTTCATTTTTCGGGCATTAAAAAGTCTATATCGCAATACATAAAATCTATGTTCAGTTATTGGTTGACTTTTCAAATAAAAATGACCTAATTATCTTAAATCATTCATCACAGCACCCTTAAATTTCGATGGATTGAACGTAAATATATTATCAGAAACCGCGACCCCTTTTTGAAAATTGCTCAACGTAAGCAGGGAAGTAACACCATCTCTGTTTATTTGTTTTATTGACACCAGATTCGTATTCGATTTATTGACCTGAACCTCAATTTTGATCAAATCATTGCTTTTGACTTTTGGTGTCATTTCAATGTTATAGTACGTCGCTGATTTAGTTTTACCAAATAAAATATTACATCTGGATTTGTATGCTGACAAAATGGCCATTGGATTGGTTTCTGAAAGTTCTTTCTCTGTCGGTTCGGTTATGTTTACTTCCTTGTTCTGCGTAACGTAAGCCCATTGGGTTTTACCATCGAACCAGACTTTCATTTCATCCATTTCCAGCACAAATTTATTTCCTTTAAGTAGAAATGAACCGGTTGATGTATTACTCTGAGAATTATCTTTATTATTGATTATCAGTTTAAAATTGGTTTTTACTGCATGCGTTTTAGCTTCAGTAAGCAGATCAGAAATTATTTTGTTTGCCTGAGCATTGTTTTGCGCAATTACGCTTTGGCATGAGAATAAAATGACAGTCAGAAAATAATAGAGGCTACGTTTCATGTTTGTTATATTAGTATAGTATCACTTTACAAGGAATGTGCCAGAAAACTTTTATGTCAATACAGACATAAAAAATTCAGCAGATTAAAACGGATATCAGGAAAAACTCTTACATATTTTTGAGTATCTGTTCCAAATGATAATCATCCAGCACAAGTACCTGACGAGCTTTACTTCCTTCAAACGGTCCGATAATACCTACAACCTCTAGTTGATCGACAATCCGACCCGCTCGATTGTAACCAATCGAAAATTTACGCTGGATAAGGGATGTAGAACCCTGTTGATGAGCCACAATCAATCTTGCAGCTTCTTCAAAGAGCGGATCGCGTTTGGTCATGTCAACTGAACTGGCATCAATACCATCACCTTCAGCTCTCACAAATTCCGGCAAATAGAAAGCAGTCGGATAGCTTTGTTGTTGTTTAATGTGATTCACAATATTTTCCACTTCAGGCGTATCCACAAAAGCACATTGAACACGAATCAAATCATTTCCCTGAGAAAACAACATATCACCACGTCCAACCAATTGATTGGCACCGGGCGAATCGAGAATGGTACGTGAATCGATCATGGACGAAACACGGAAAGCCACGCGTGCCGGGAAGTTGGCTTTGATAACACCGGTGATGATATTCACCGATGGACGTTGCGTGGCAATAATCATGTGTATTCCCACCGCACGGGCCAACTGGGCAATTCGGGCAATGGGCATTTCCACTTCTTTTCCGGCCGTCATTATCAGATCACCAAACTCATCGACAATCACCACGATATAAGGTAAATAGCGATGACCTTTTTCTGGATTCAAATGACGGTTTGTAAACTTCTCGTTGTATTCCTTTAAATTACGGACATGTGCCTTCTTCAGCAAATCATAACGGTCATCCATTTCCATACAAAGCGAATTGAGCGTTTCGACCACCTTGCTGGTATCGGTAATAATCGCATCATCACCATCCGGTAATTTGGCAAGAAAATGTTTTTCAATATCGCCGTAAATATTAAATTCCACCTTTTTGGGGTCCACCAAAACAAGTTTCAGTTCCGAAGGATGTTTTTTGTAAAGCAGGGATGTGATGATAGCGTTTAAACCAACCGATTTCCCTTGTCCCGTTGCACCTGCCACCAGCAAGTGAGGCATTTTGGCCAGATCCACCATGAATATTTCGTTTGTGATGGTACGCCCGAAAGCCACTGGCAAATCGAATTTGGATTCCTGAAATTTCTTGGAAGCAATAATGGAATGCATCGAAACTACCTGAGGATCGATATTCGGAACTTCGATACCAATGGTTCCTTTACCCGGAATCGGAGCAATAATACGAATGCCTGTAGCTGCCAGACTAAGCATAATGTCGTATTCCAGGTTACGAATTTTAGAAATACGAACACCGGCTTTTGGTACAATTTCGTATAAAGTAATTGTCGGTCCGACCGTTGCTTTAATGGTATCAATTTCAATACCATAATTCTGTAAAGTGGTGATAATACGATTCTTATTCGTATTCTGTTCCA
>JAQTOL010000144.1 GCA_028748945.1 Paludibacter sp. | reverse complement strand
AATGCGGTTCCCTAATTTACACCATTGACTTTTCGATAATAATCCGTAAAGAAGATGTAGCCTGCTTGTTAAAGATGATCGCCAGTGACTGACCTTTCTTAAGACTGGACTATTGGCCGATATGCCAATGTCCTGTAATTTGTTGCCGTTAATAGTTTGGTTTGCTTTAACGCGATTGCCATTTGTCTCAACAGTATTGGCATACTCGGATTATACCTGTATCAATCAGGAGTAGACGAGCTTTTTGCGGGAAAAAACAAGCAAGTTTGTGAAAAAAGACACCGTAACCACCCATAGACTAGTGATCAACAAGTAATAACAGAATTAAATCAAAAACAAAGGTACGAGTGGTGCAGGTTTTCAGCTTATGGAACGAAGTATGGGACTATATTTCGATCCGATTTTGAAAGACATCTATAAAATTTATCATAGTGTCAGTAATCCCGCATTCGTCTCACTCAATTTAAAGTTTGTTATTTTTCATTTATTCTCTGTTATTAAACTATAATTTTCTAAATTTGGGATTTGACCTTAGAACTATCGAATACTTAAATGAGTAGCAACTTTTTCACTAACAACGGGGAGAACACCCTGATCCAGAAATTCAAAGGGATATTTGAGAGTCACTATATTTCCCGTATTTGAGTTATCGTTTGCTAAACTGTAAATCAAATTAGTATTGTCGAGATAAATTTTATCCGCCTTACCCAACCCCCTTATTCCTCCAGTTGCATCCCGTAGTTGTGCTATCATTCCGGCTTCTTCAATAAACAAGCAATAATCAGTTATGTTATTCCGGCTGGCGGAAAGTGCAGTTGCTATACTTGTCATATTGGGCTTAAACGGCACACTCTTAGCAATAATGGCCAGCAATTGCTTCAATTTTCGGCCAGTGGACACATTCATCCCGGCATACAACGGAATATCTGTTTCCAAAGTTTGGTTAACAATCTGTTGTAACTTCAGATCAAAACCTTCCTCCAATGCAAAAGGATAATACCCTCTTTTCAGATAATCTTCAAAAAAAGGTAATGGATGTTTCACTCCGGGAAGTTCGGTTTTATGACCCAGAATTTCTTCCAAGGAATACGGCTGGACAGCTATTTAATGAAACAATTGCAAATACTCCCTGAAAGACAAACCTTGCATATTATACATTAAAGCCCTGCGACTTAAATCTGAGGCTCCTTTTTTGATATCCAACACTGATGAACCTGTAAACACTACATTCAGTTCCGGATGATAATCATATATCAGTTTTAGTTCCTTAGCCCAGTCTTTGTATTTATGTATTTCATCTATAAACAGGTATTTCCCGCCCCGCTTTACAAAATCACCAGCTAAATCAATCATCCTGTTGTCGGCAAAATAAAAATCCTCTGCTGTTACATAAAGCGTTTCAGCAGGATTCAGGTTCTTTTTAATATGCTGTAAAACCAGGGTAGTTTTCCCAACTCCACCTGGACCCGTAAGTCCAATCATCCGACTTTTCCAATTCATTTCTTTATAATGTAGCGGAAGAAACCGGTATCTGTCTCTCTTAGAAGCTTCTTAAACTGTTCAAATAATTTGTCCATAGCAGTTTATTTTCTGCAAAAACAATCAATATACACTTAAATAGTGCATATTATAACAAAAATAGCACTATTTAAGTGCATATATTATTTGCTCGATTCTGACGCTTTAAAAAGGCATATTTATAAGATTTTTGATGTTTTTGCTTTGATATGAATCGAAAAGGTATTCCCGTTTGACTGGTCAATCCAGTTTTTCAAAATAATTGAACGACAGTTTACCTATGAGTCATTTTCGGTATTTCATTCTCCTTTAAAATTTTGTAGTTTTGTCCAAATTTGATCCTGCTTTGGCAAAAGAAGAAATAACCAACGAAGAACTATTCATAGTAAAGAAAATGATTGAAGGAGATATTGATTCCTTCAAATATTTCTTTGACAGGTATTATTCTGACCTTTGCAACTTTGTTCATATTTATCTCCACGACCAGATCCTGGCTGAAGAAATCGTTCAGGATATATTCGTCTTTTTCTGGGAAAATCGTGAAAAGCTTAAAATCAATACCTCAGTTAAAGCCTTTTTATTTTCTGCATCAAAATTCAAAAGCCTTAATCTGTTGCGCGATACTAAAACAAAGCGAAGGATTGTTGAGAACATTGGGAAAACAGAACCATATCACACGACCGAACAGGACAGTTCGTGCATTGATGCTGAAGAGTTTAGGAAGATCCTGGATATGGCAATTAACCAGCTTGCTCCAAAATGCAGGGAAATTTTTTTGCTCAGCAAACGAAACGATCTTACTAATAATGAGATTGCTGCGCAACTTGGTATTTCGGTCAAAACAGTCGAAAACCAGATGACAATTGCCCTCAAAAAACTTCGGGAATACCTTTTACCCTTTAGAGAAAAAATATTCCTCATTTTTCTGTTACATTTCCTTTCTAAATCATAAAGTGACAGTTAACATCGACCTTTCTTCTGACTAACCTCATTAAAAAACATTCTTAAAACGATTGACTGAAATTTTTTTCAGTTTTTTTGGGGGTACCTCAACAATTAAGTTACTTACTTCCGTAATGCAAAACAAACAATGAATCAAATACCCTGGGAACATATCCAAGATAAACTTCGCAACCCTAACCTGGCAGAGGACGAAACGCTCAGTAATTGGTTGATCGAGGATATTGAAAACGAAACTTTTTTGGGCGATCTGAAAGTGATTTTTTCAATAACAGGAAGTGTCCCTGATTCTTTCAAGCCTCAAAAAGAGATGGCATGGCAAAGGATTGTTAACCGGATCTCCATCAAAAAACGTCGATTCGATGTTATCGGGATTATGCTTCGGGTTGCTGCTTCATTTTTGCTGATTGCCTTGGGCATAGGAGGTGGATACTTCCTTCAAAATAGTAAGCGTGTCAATTCTTTTACCGAAGTTTATTCCCCTTACGGACACAAAACGATGGTGTTACTCCCTGACAGTTCTGAGGTATGGTTAAACGAAGGGACTCGAATCAAATATTGTGCTGACTTTACAAAATCCAGGAATGTTGAGATGACAGGAGAAGCTTTATTTCATGTTACAAAAAATCCATCCAGTTTATTCACAGTCAAATCTAAAGATTTAAGAATTGAAGTTTACGGTACCACGTTCAATGTACACGGCTATGAGAACGATCTTGTTTCAGAAATTTCACTTGTTGAAGGCAGCGTTAGTCTTTTTCGCGATGAACAATTGGTGAAAAAGATGAAACCAGGCGAGGTGATTACTTACGACGCTCATTCAAAAAAATTCACCAGTTACCAGGGGAATTTAAGACAAATTACATCATGGAGATCTGACGAACTGATCATTCAGGATGAAACATTTGCAAATATGGTAAAATACCTGGAGCGCTGGTATGGTGTAGAAATCACACTCGATAAATCGATCAACCAGAATTTGAGGATGAGTTTCAAAGTCAAAACAGAAAGCTTTATTGAACTACTATCAATAATCAATCATATTACCCCAATTAGTTATGAAATAAACGGAAAGCAGGTGAAAATTACGAAACGGAAAACAAATAAAAGCTAAACAATGATGCCCTAAAAGCAAAAAGGTCTGCCTGTGAAGACAAACCTTTCTTAAAATTCAATTTTATTAATCGCTGATTTCACATTACTAAAGCGCCAACTCCATGTCATTGTGAAAAATGCAAAAAACGTAGACAAATTTATGAAAAAAAAATCAATTGCAGGAAGAATGCCTTTGAATTATTCTCCTTGGCTAAAACGACTGTTAATTATGAAAATGATTGCAATTCTTATTCTGGTCGTAGGATTGACTTCCAGTTATGCCGAATCTGATGCTCAGACAGCCAAAATAAACCTGAAATTCACAAATGGCACAGTTAAGGATGTTCTCGAAGAGATTGAACATCAGACGAATCTCTCGTTCATGTACGACAATGATGTATTCAAAGTCAATCGTAAAATTTCGATTGAGGCAGAGAATGAAACGTTAAAATCGATAGTCGAAAAACTGATTTCGGGTGAAAATCTGAAATACGAAATGGTAAACCGCTATATTGTTATCACATCAACCAAGGAAACAACTGCAAACCAACAAGGCAAAAAGGTAACCGGTAAAGTTACCGACTCATCGGGAGCTACACTTCCCGGTGTTTCTGTAGTTGTAAAAGGAACTACAACTGGAGTAATAACTGATAACAATGGTAATTTTTCGCTGTCCAATATTTCTGAAAATGCAACTGTACAATTTTCGTTTGTGGGCATGAAAACTCAGGAGATTTTAGTTAGCGGCAAAACAATTATTGATATTACACTTGCTGAAGATGCAATAGGTATTGAAGAAGTTGTAGCTGTTGGATATGGGACACAAAAGAAGGTGAATTTAACAGGGGCAGTTGCATCTGTTAGTGGTAATATTATGACTAAAAGACCTGTTGCAAATCCTTCAACAATGCTTCAGGGATTATTGCCAGGCGTAAGTGTTGTGCAGGCAAGTGGGCAGCCCGGACAAGGAAACATAAGTATTCAAATCAGGGGAAAAGGAACATATAGTGGAGCAGGGTCGAATCCCTTGATTCTGATCGATGGCGTTCCTGGCAATTTGGAATCTTTGGATGCTAATACAATTGAATCCGTCTCTGTCTTAAAAGATGCCGCTTCTTCCTCCATATATGGTTCAAGAGGCGCTAATGGAGTTATACTCGTTACAACCAAAAACGGAAAAAATGGTGATGGTAAAATCAAAGTAGAGTATAATTTCAATTACGGAATCAATAGTCCAACAAAAATGTTGGATATGGTGACCAATTCTGCGGACTACATGAGGGCCTGGAACACAAGAATTAGAAACAATAATTATGGAGTTGATATTCCTGCCAGGCAATATCCGCAAGCTGAAATTGATAAATATGAAAATGCGACTGACCGTATCCAATATCCTAATTTTGATTGGGTTGATTATCTGGTTAATCCAGCGCCCACAACCATGCATAATTTGAGTGTCAGTGGAGGTAAGCAAACATATTACAACCTTTCGTTAGGGTATACTGATCAAGAGGGTACGATGAAAGCTTTTAATTATAAAAAGTACAATGCTCAACTCAATGTCGTTTCCGAGGTTAGTAAAAAATTGAAAATTGGCACCAATATTCAGTTTAAGAATGGGAAAACCATTGCTGATGCCGGTGGCCAATCGAATTATTTTTTATGCATACTGGCACAACCGCCAACAATAATGCCAACGGTGGCCAATGGAAGTGGTTTGTATTCATGGAGGGCATATCCTTTTGAAGAATGTAATTGGAACCCATATGAACAAATGAAAGAGAATGGTACAATAACAGATGATTATAGTAGGGCCTCTCAAATTTGGTCTGATTTTGAAGTTATTAAAGGATTACATTGGAATTTTAAAGCAGCAGCCAATTATTCCACGTCACAATTTACACAATTTGCAGGCAATACTGACTATGAACGTTTATATCGCGATCCTTCAGTATTGGGTTATCAATATGTTACACTCCTTAGTAAAAATAATTCTCAGGATATTTATACGAATGTTTACACCTATTTGAATTACGATAAAAAAATAGGATCACACAACTTTAATTTGATGGCAGGATATAGCAACGAGGAGGATAACAACAACTATATAAAAGGTTGGCGCAATGGATATGTATCTCCTTCAACTCCTGAATTGAATGCCGGATCGGCGAATGGTCAAACCAATAATGGAAGTAGTACTGCTTGGGCAATTGAGTCTGTTTTTGGCCGGTTAAACTATAATTTTAAAGAAAAGTATTTTTTAGAAACTAATGTGCGTTATGATGGCACTTCAAGGCTGTCGTCTGCCACCAGGTGGGGTGCATTTCCTTCTGTTTCAGCTGGTTGGAGGTTGAGCGAAGAATCTTTTATGGCATCTACAAAATCGTGGCTGTCTAATGCCAAACTGAGAGCCTCATGGGGTATGCTTGGTAATCAAAATATTGGTACTTATCCATATCAGGCTATGCTAAATTTAACAGGGGTATATCCTTTCGATAATGCAAACTTATCGTCGGGTGCAGCACAAACATCTCTGAATAATGAAAATATAACCTGGGAGACAACGACTTCTTCTGATATTGGATTAGATTTAACGCTTTTCGATAAACTATCTTTTTCTTTTGACATTTATAAAAAGTTTACTTCTGATATTTTAAGGCCTGCCCAGGTTACAGGCGTTGTAGGGTTATCTGCACCAACAGTTAATAGTGGCGCCATGCAAAACACAGGCTTTGATTTGGAAATGCAATATCGGGACCGTATTAAATCGGGAACTTTTAAAGACCTGAATTTTGGTGGTGGACTAAACTTAAGTGCCTACAATAACAAACTGGTAACTTTCGGAAAAAAACAAGACAATACCTCCACAATTTATGAGGAAGGCAGGCCTTGGAATACGTTTTATTTACTTCAGGTAGAAGGTATTTTCCAAACCAAAGAAGAAATAGCCAATTCGCCGAAACAATATGGTGAGAATACCCAGCCCGGTATGTTGAAATTTAAAGATACAAGTGGCGATGGGAAAATCGACAACAATGACAGGGTTCCCATGGAAAAAGGTGTATTCCCTGCGTTTACCTATGGTTTTAATTTTAGCGCCGATTGGAAAGGATTTGACTTGTATGGTATTTTTCAAGGCGTTGCCGGTTCGAAGGTTTATGTAACAGGCTGGGGAATTCAACCATTTACACAAGGCTCTGCTCCAACAAAGAAACAGTTAGCAGAGGCCTGGACACCTGAAAATAAATCTAATACAGAAGTAATGCTTGGTGATCCCAAATCTTTCTCGCATCCTTCAACTTATCTGTTAAAAGATAATTCTTATTTGAGGCTAAAAACTCTTCAAATCGGGTACACTTTGCCTGATCAGTGGATCAGCAAATTGCGGATGAGTAAGTTACGTGTCTATTTTGCCGGTGACAATTTGCTGACATTTACCAAGTATGAAGGACTTGATCCGGAAAGAGCAGATAACGGCAGATTTGTAAACTATCCTCAAAATAAAGTTATTTCATTTGGTTGTAATGTTAATTTCTAATTTTAAAAGAATAATTATGAAAAAGATATGTTTTAAGGTCCAAATGATTATTTTACTATTAATCATTTTGCTGAACTCTTGCTCAAAGGATTTTCTTGATAAAAATCCTACCGATTCACTCTCTGCCGGAACATTTTATACATCTAAAAATAGCATTGATATGGCATTAACAGCCTGTTATTCCACATTGCAAGATGTCATTTTTAGTGCAAACATGCCAGCAATCGACTGTATGGCTGATAATGGTTACTGTTTTAACGTTAGTTGGTATAGCATAACAAATATTACTCAGGGGCCTATTACGCCAACATCAGGTGGTCTTGTTGATAAAGTATATTCATACTCATATTCTTGTATTGCGAGGTACAATATCTTCCTGAAAACACTTGGTAAATATAGTGGGACTGATGTAAACGCTGAATTAAAATCAAAGTATGAAGCCGAAGCCAGATTGCTACGGGCCCAAAAGTATTTCGATTTATATAAGTTTTATGGTTCGGTCCCTTTGGTTACTGAACCGGTAACCATCGAAAATCAATATCAACCAAAGGTTGAGGCAAGCAAAGTGCTTGCTCAAATCAATTCGGATCTTGATTTTGCCATTTCTAAC
>JAQTOL010000143.1 GCA_028748945.1 Paludibacter sp. | reverse complement strand
AGTGGAGTCTCAATGCCGAGACTGGCGAATGGACTGTTGGGAAAGACAATAACTACGTACGAAATGGCAGCTTTGAAGCTGACAGAGTGGATATTCCCAGTGGGAATAAACCCGTACAGACTTATCTTACCGGTTGGTCATTCATAGTCAGCAAAGGTAACACGATTGCAGTTGGATCAGCTGATTCACCTGTACTGAATGCCTCAAACTCCAGTACCGACCGCAAAGTTGTTATTGGCAACAAATGCCTGAATATAACAGACAAGGTTAACTTTACCAGGAAGATATACCAGAATGTTGCTTCTACTTCATATGTTCCTCTCACAGACGGCAAATACACAATGACAGCCAGGATGAAAAGCGGAACCCTGTTCAACGTGTTGTACATGTATGCATTAAGCAATAACGAAACCTTTAAGTCAGACATGCCATACAGCGACAACCAATGGCATAATGTAGAAATAAAGGACATCATAATAAAAGATGGGAACGCAGAGATAGGTTTCATGGCGGAGGGTGCTGCCAATGCATGGTGCCGGATTGATGATATAACACTAATAAAGACCGGTGAACTTGTTGAACAAACTTCTGTTAATGATGTCCGTCAATCAGTCGATGCTGCTTCGAAAATTGAATACTTTACACTGACTGGCCAGAAAATCGAATGCCTACAGAAAGGATTAAACATCGTTCGCAAAACATTCAATGGTTATATTGAGACGAGTAAAGTTTATAGATAAAAGTTAAATGTATAGTTTTTTAATGTGATTTCGATAAAAGCATATAAGCTGACTTATTAAATCCGACTGGATTCGAATATTTACAGATAATATTGTTGCGAATTATGCTGTTTCATTCTGATATAAATACATTCATTTATTCTACAAACATATGAATCCTTAGGCAAACCTTCTACCAGCAAAGTAAATACAATTAAAAAGAAGAAGAAAAATAAAACCTCCCCCCTATCCTCCGCCAGTGGGCGGACAGGCTCTAAAGGTGACTTAAGATAAGAAACCACCCAATCTGAAATTTCAGATTGGGTGGTTTTGTTTTATCTTTCAAAGCACATTCAATAACAACTTAAAATCAGCACAATATCCCGGGTTTGTAACGAGAAGTATTATATTTTCGTATTAAACTTCTTAATAAATGTTCTCTTAAGCTCGGAATTTTTTTTTTATGATTGAGAGAAACTATTATGTATCAAAACAATGTCAACATCTGTTCCGTTTCAGAAACCAACCAATGAGTTAATCATTTGTACAAGTTGGACAGAAGAGGAGATTAAGATAAGGAAGGGGAAAAATTGATCTTTCAGCATAGTGATTGCAACTCAATTTACCCCTCATTCCAACACTGTAATTTCAGAAAAATTCCTCTAAGTATTGTAACATACTGTTGATATTTTCTCATCAGTCAATATATTTACTACAGATTTTGGTTATATAAACTGAAATAGTTTACTTTGTGGAACTAATACTACCGTATGTACACACATCGAACTTTCATTAGAGTTATTTCTTCTCTACTACTGCTTTTACTGTTAAACTTCCAGTCGGTTGCACAAAAAAATGAATCAAATTTCATTCATAGATATTCCACCGAACAAGGTCTGTCGAGCAATACTATTTTTAGTATTTTACAGGATAAGTACGGATTAATATGGATTTCGACCGAAGAGGGATTGAACAAGTTTGATGGAAAAAATTTCACGAAATTTGCTGTAAATAAAGGCCGGTATTCACTTTCTCACAATTATGCACAAACCATGCTTCTGACTCCTGAAGGCAATATTTGGGTAGGTACTCCGGATGGGTTAAATATCTACGATTACAAATCGGACAGCATAATTCAAGTTCGTAAGGATACTAAACCACTAAAACTGGTTTATAACGATATAACCTGTCTGGCGCAAGGGAGTGATAAAAACAGAATATGGATTGGAACGTATGGCGATGCGATAAATTATTACAGTAACAACACGAGGAAGTTTTATAAACTGAATTTGCCTAAGTTATTAAATCAACCGCAGCCCATAAACGTGATAAGCCTCCTGGAAGATGACAATAAAAGATTGTGGATTGGAACACAGCATGATGGAATATATCAGTATAATCTGGGAACACGAAAATTAGCAAAATACCATCTTACTGAGAATGCATCAACCATACGCACTATTTATCAGGATAATTTCCGTAGAATCTGGTTTGGAACTTCCGAAGGGTGTTATTTATTCAACGAAACGATACAAATGCCCGAACGGGTTAATTACCCGCAGAATTTGAGCGAGACATCAATTGGCGCTATACGCGAAGATTGTAACGGGAAAATATGGATTGGCACAGAGCTTTTTTTATTGAGCTTCGATGCAAGATCCTTTTCGTTGACTGAAAAATTTCCTTATCAAACCATTCTCCAACAAAAATCTACTTCCAACTTAGATTGCGCCTATATTAATGCCTTGTTTGTTGACCGCGACAATAATATATGGGTTGGTACAGCCTGGGGTGGACTATCAATGCTGGAGGCTACTTCTCCAAAGTTCAAACTGATAAAACATAATCCGGGCGAGATAAATGATTTACCCAATTATTCGATTGCATCATTATGTCAGGATAAAAAAGGCAATTTGTGGATTGGAATTGATGGAAGTGGCGTTTATATTCTTAATTTACAAAGTGGAGGAATATCACGCTATCCATTGGATGAAAAAAAATACGGAAGATACTTTAAAGTAGTGGCTACTGATAGTGACGAAAATTTGTGGTTTGGAACCTATAAAAACGGGCTGTTGAGAAAGAAAAAAAACAGTTCACAAATAGACGTTTTCAAAAAAGAGAAACAAAAAAACTCATTACCTGATAATGAAATTACCTGTATTTTTGAATCGAAGGATAAAACTTTATGGATTGGAACAAATAATGGTTTGGCAAAGTACGACAAAGCTAAAAATCAGTTCATAAGAATAAACATTCCCCGTAAGCTCATTACCATATTGAGTATAGCAGAAACTTCGGATGGAAAACTATGGTTGGGTACTTATGGCGGTTATGTGCTGTCGTATAATCCCAAAACATCTGTATTGAGAAATAATGCACTGCCATTTGATGCCAGAATAGTTCCCGACATACTGGTTTATAAAGATAGCATTTGGATTGCGACATCGGGCAAAGGATTATCTGTTTACGATTATAAAAAGAAAAAATCTAAAACATTCACTGAAACAACCGGATTGGCTAGCAATTATATAAGTTCTTTGTTACGCGATTCGAAAGGTAGAATTTGGTTGGGAACCAACAGGGGTATATCCCGGTTAATTCCCGGAACAGGAGAAATACAAAATTACAATACGCAGGATGGCGTTCAGGCTCTTAAATTTGCAGGAAAAAGTGCCATCAAATTGTCAGATGGGCGAATGGCATTTGGTGGCTTTGGTGGGATCAATATTTTTGACCCTATGCTTGTTGATAAAAACGACAAATGTCCACAAGTCATCTTCACCAGGTTACTGGTTTCAAACACAATAGTAAATCCCTCAAACAACATAAAAAAACACTCACCTTTACAGGAAAATATTACTTCGTCTAAAAGCATTGAACTGAATTATGATCAGTCTATCTTTACAATTGAATTTATTGGGGTTAATTACAATGCAACTCAGAAAATAAACTACTCCTATATTGTAGAAGGAATTGATAATCACTGGAACAATATTGGCAATCAGAACAATGTAACGCTACGAAACCTGAGTCCCGGTGAATATCGTTTCAAAGTAAAGGCTTCAAGTCCCGACAACGTCTGGAGCGACAGCAATATAAACTCAATAACAATTATCATTAAACCACCTCTATGGAGCACCTGGTGGGCTTATTTATTCTACTTTCTGGTGATAATCGGAGTGATATATTTTATTTGGCAATATGCAACTATTCGGGTTCGGACTTCAAATCATTTGAAAATAGAACGTGCAAAACGGGAGAAAGAAGAAGAGTTGCATCAGGAAAAGCTGCAGTTCTTTACCAATATTTCGCACGAATTCCGCACACCGCTGACATTAATAATCAGCCCGTTGGAAAAAATGCATCAGGATGAGTTGGCAGAAGATAAGAAAGCACATCTGAAACTCATGCTACGAAATGCCAAACGATTGCTGAATATGGTAAATCAATTACTCGATTTTAGGAAAGCAGAACGTGGACAAATGAGATTGAAGGTTCAGCATCAGGACTTCGTTGGAGCAATTAATGAAATTATTCTTTCATTCGATGAATTACGAGTCCAGAAAAACATACAACTCGACTTTATTTACGAAGAAGAAATATTGTTGGGATGGTTTGATCCTGAGTTTTTAAATAAATTACTCTTTAATCTGCTTTCGAATGCCTTTAAATTTACTCCCGACTATGGGAACATTCTTGTTGCACTCAACATCGACAAAGATACGCCGGGAAGCAGAACGGTTCATATCGCTGTTTCGAACAATGGCAAAGGCATTCAACCCAATGAAATTCCATACGTCTTTGATCGGTTTTATCAGGGAAGTGAACAAAGCAGCATACAAGAGGGAACCGGTATCGGATTGCATTTGACTAAAAATTTGGTTGAGTTGCACCACGGAACAATTGTGGTAGAAAGCAAGCCGAACGTGAAAACAAAATTCACATTGACACTTCCAATAGAAAAGAGTGCTTATCTGAATAGCGAGCTATTGGACGAATTGGAATTGCAAACAAAGTCGGAGACTGAAGAATACAAAGTTAATCGTGCTGAAACGTCTGAAAAAACGATAGCCAAAACCGCGAGAGAACATCGTAAACGGATCCTGATTGTTGAAGACAATCAGGATATTCGAAGTTATATCCACAGTATTTTTGATGCGGACTACATAATAGACGAAGCCGAAAATGGACTTATTGGACTTGAAATGGTTGCCTTGCACGATTTTGACCTTATCATAAGCGACCTAATGATGCCGGAAATGGACGGAATTGAAATGTGCAAACAATTGAAAAGTTCCATTGAAACCGACCATATCCCTATCATACTGCTCACAGCCAAATCGGATATCGAAAACCGGATTGAAGGCTTAAGTATTGGTGCTGATGCGTATATTACCAAACCATTTCACCCAAATCACCTTATTATCCGGGTTGCCAAACTTATTGAAACAAGGGAACTGCTAAAAGACCGCTTCAGCCGCAGATTGTCGTTGGGAGAAGTGCAAAAAACTGAACCAGACCAGGAATCAACAGACGTACTTTTTTTACAAAAGACAATTTCAACAATATTGAATAAAATGACTGAAACAGAATTCAATGGAGATGCACTGGCAGTAGAACTTGGTATAAGCAGAATGGGGTTGCACCGCAAAATAAAAGCTCTTACAGATCAAAGCACCGGCGAATTTATACGTAATATACGGCTCAAAAAGGCATACGAACTCTTATCTATTCCGGGGAAGAATATCTCTGAAGTTTGTTACGATGTGGGCTTTAATTCACCTTCCTATTTCACTGCCTGTTTTGTCGAAGCATTTAAAATGACACCCAGTGAATACGTCAAAAACTTAAAATTTAAACCCTGATAAATAGCGAATATGACGATTCAGAAATAGATTCACTATTACATACAATTGGAATTACAGCTATATTCAAGTTGAAAAAAATCAAACACAGCAATCATGAAACACATTCAGTTTTTAATTCTTCTCTTCATTACAACTTTATTTACTTTAAATGCACAGGAAATCTTATCTCCGAATAAAAACATTAAAGTAGTACTCCAATCAAAAAAAACATTTGGTAATTTGTCTTCAGGACAGATATTTTTCAAAATCCTGTACAAAAACGGATCAAAATATGTCGAAGTTTTGCCCGATTCTCCGTTGGGTTTATCACGTGCCGACCAGCAATTTACTGATAATCTTAAACTGATTGGAGAGTCTAAAGCCGTTGCAATACACGACAAGTACGAAATGATTTGCGGTAAACGAAAAATATGTGAAAACTTTGGTACAGAGAAAGTTTTCTGTTATACAAATTCAACCAATCAGTCATTGAATATTGTTTTCAGGGCTTATAATAACGGTGTTGCTTTCCGGTATATATTTCCGAATCACTCCGATTCGTTGTTCAATATTATCAATGAATCCACATGCTACGTTTTACCCGATAGCACCTGTCGTTGGATGCAGCCTTTCGAAATTTCGTACGAAGATTATTATCCCTTAAACAAGACCGGTTTACGCACCGAAAAAAATCAGGAGTGGGGATTTCCCGCGTTGTATAAGGTAAATAACAACCCTTTATGGGTGTTAATTTCAGAAGCAAACATTACGGATAACAACTGTGCAACAAAGCTGTGTAATTCAAAAAATCCGAATGAATATAACGTAGTTTATCCCGCACCGCGAAAAGATTTCAAGCAAACTGGAGTTAAGACTTCGTTGCCCTGGAAATCGCAATGGCATACACTTGCCATCGGCAAATTATCCGACATTGTTGAATCAACCCTCATAACGGATGTCAGCGAACCCAACCAACTGAAAGAAACCGACTGGATAAAGCCCGGTCCCGTGTCATGGATTTATTGGGCCAACAATCATGGATCGAAAGATTATAAAAAGGTGATGGAATACATCGATTTTGCAGCAGAAATGAACTGGCCTTATGTACTTATTGATTGGGAATGGGATATAATGAGCAATGGTGGGAATATTACAGATGCTGTAAATTACGCTAAAAGCAAAGGCATTAAACCCATGTTGTGGTACAATTCGGGTACAGCATGGCTTGACCCAACCCCGGTAGACCGGTTACTGACTGCCGGTAAGCGTGCTGAAGAGTTTTCATGGCTTAATAAAATGGGCGTATTCGGAATAAAAGTCGATTTTTTTGCAGGCGACCAACAGGATATGATGAAATACTATATTGATATTTTGAAAGATGCTGCGAAATATCATTTGATGGTGAATTTTCACGGTGCCACAGTACCGCGGGGTTGGGCACGTACCTATCCAAACTTAATGTCAACAGAAGCTGTTCTCGGAGCAGAATGGTACAATAACAGCCCGACACTCACCAAAAATGCTGCCGGTCACAATACGACACTTCCTTTTACACGCAATGTGGTTGGGTCAATGGATTATACGCCGGTTACTTTTTCAAACTCGCAACATCCTCATATCACTACCTATGGTCACGAACTGGCATTGTCGGTAGTTTTTGAATCTGGTTTTCAACATTTCGCCGACAGTCCGACAGCCTATAACAGTTTACCATCCGAACCAAAAGAATTTCTAAAGAATGTTCCTGTCAGTTGGGACGACACCAAATTACTGGACGGTTATCCCGGTGAGAAAGTGATAATTGCCCGTAGGAAAGGAAATAAATGGTATATAGGTGGATTAAACGGACTAGACAAATCTCAAACTTTAAACCTTAAGTTTGACTTTATTGGCAAAGGAAAATATAATTTAAAGCTTATCAGGGATGGGAAAGATGATAATTCTTTTTCGACAGAGCTAATAAAAGTAGAAAAAGGGGATAATATTGACATTGAATGTCTCCCAAGAGGTGGTTTTGTGGCTGTTTTAGCACTGTAAATAGTAATATATTATTGCTTACTACTCTAAAAAATCTCGCCCTGTTACAATAATCTTAGCTTTTGGTATTATTGAGATAATAGAATGATTGGTTTAAAAATAATTTTGCAATTCAATATATCAATTGAATCAATTAATTATCTTTTTAAATC
>JAQTOL010000142.1 GCA_028748945.1 Paludibacter sp. | reverse complement strand
CTATCCAAAAACGATTGTATAATATCGGTTTAACCTCAATTGTAATCCCAATTTCGTTGAGAAAAGCCGTGCAAGTGAATAATTATAAATAAGATAAAGATATGGAAAAGTTAATTGAAGACCTGATTTCACGCATTGAAATAGAAAAAGCTCATAGTTTTAGAGTCATTGAAAATTCACAATCAAGCGATAAAACCATTGAAAATATACATACTGGGAAAATATTTGCATTTGATTTTTGCACGAATGAATTACAACGTATAATTGATTATCAAAATGAAAGCGAAAATAAGCACAAGAAAATCTGATAAGAACACAATTGTTTCTTCGATTCGAATAATTACATTTAAAATTCTCATTAAAACTATATTGTTATGATAACCATTGCATTAATACTGGCGATTCTTTTACTGGTTTATCTTTTTTATTCTTTATTTAATCCCGAAAAATTCTAAAGAATTATGAACTACTTTGATTATTTGCAGGTATTCGTATATCTACTGCTCTTAGTGGCTTTAACGCCACTGATTGGAAATTATATGTTTAAAGTTTTCGACAACAAACCTTTTAAAGCTAAAGGCATTTTTTCGTGGTTGGAAACAAGTATTTATAAAACTATTGGCTTAAAACCCGATAGCCAGCAGAACTGGAAACAATATGCTTTTGCTTTGCTGAGTTTCAATTTGCTCGGGTTTCTTTTTGTGTTTGTTCTTCAATTGATACAAAAACAATTGCCGTTAAACCCACAACAACTCGGGAATGTAAGTTGGCCATTGGCTTTTAATACTGCAGCTAGTTTTATGACCAATACCAACTGGCAAAGTTATGCCGGCGAAACCACTTTAAGTTATTTTACCCAATTAATCGGATTAACGGTACAAAATTTTGTAAGTGCAGCTACCGGTTTTGGAGTTGCGTTGGTGTTAATCAGAGGTATCCGTAATAAGTTAAACAGTCAGCTTGGTAATTTCTATGTGGATTTAACCCGGTCGGTGATTTACATTCTGTTACCGTTGAGTATCTTATTTTCAGTGGTTTTGATTGGTCAGGGCGTAATTCAGAATCTGAATGCATATAAAACGGTCACTACCATTGAAAAAAATCAGCAAGTTATTCCACAAGGTCCGGCTGCATCTCAAATAGCCATCAAACAGTTGGGAACAAATGGTGGTGGATTTTTTAATACCAACAGTGCTCATCCTTACGAAAACCCGACTCCTTTATCCAATTTTCTGGAAATGTTGGCCATTCTGCTTTTACCCGCTTCATTTGTCTATTGTTTCGGAAAAATGATAGGATCGGTTAAACAAGGTTGGTATATTTATATGACTATGTTCATACTGTTTACTGTCGGATTGGTAATTTCGGTTTATTCCGAATATCATTTTTCGTCCGGAGTATTCGAGGGCAAAGAATTACGGTTCGGAACAATAAACAGTCTGATATGGGAAAATGCCACAACTGCGGCTTCCAACGGATCGGTAAATGCTATGCACAGCAGTTTGTCACCACTTTCAGCTCTTGTTGCGCTGTTCAATATGATGTTAGGCGAAATAATTTTCGGCGGTGTTGGAGCAGGATTGTATGGAATGCTCATTTTTGTTATCCTGACTGTTTTTATTGCCGGTTTAATGGTGGGACGAACACCTGAATATTTAGGAAAAAAAATTGAAGCTTTTGAAGTAAAAATGGCGATTATGGGTGTCATTGCTCCCAGTTTTATTATTCTTGTTTTCACGGCGATAGCCTGTATGACGGATGCCGGTTTGAGTAGTTTGTCCAGTAAAGGTCCACATGGTTTCTCGGAAATGTTATATGCATTTACCTCGGCAGGTGCAAACAATGGAAGTGCTTTTGCCGGATTAAATGCGAATACAAATTTTTATAATCTGATGATTGGTATTGGAATTCTTGTCGGTCGATTTGGGGTGATTATTCCGGTACTTGCCATTGCCGGCAGTCTCTCCGAGAAAAAACTTATTCCGGTATCATCCGGGACTTTCCGTACCGATAATTTCACCTTTGTTTTTTTATTGATTGCTGTTATTCTGATAGTTGGTGCTTTGACATTCTTCCCGGCATTGTCGTTAGGTCCTATTGTCGAACATATATTGATGATCACGGGGAAAACATTTTAATTGAAAAAAAATATGAAACGAAATAGAAATTCAAGTTTCTTTGAAAAAAAACTTTTAATTGAAGCACTGAAAAGTTCATTTGTAAAATTAGATCCACGTAATCAGCTTAAAAATCCGGTTATGTTCGTTGTTTTCGTTGGAGCCATTTTTTCAACATTCATGCTGTTTACCAATTTTAGCGGTTTTAATCTTCAGATTGTTATCTGGTTATGGTTCACTTCTTTATTTGCTAATTTTGCTGAAGCCATTGCCGAAGGACGTGGAAAAGCTCAAGCCGATTCGCTTCGAAAACTGAAAACCAGCGTGATGGCGAGAAAAATGAATGGCACGAAGGAAGTGTTGGTGGCTGCTACTGAACTTAGAAAAGGCGATGTGGTTGTTTGTGAGGCAAATGATATTATTCCGATTGATGGTGAGATTATTGAAGGTATTGCCACGGTGGATGAATCGGCAATAACCGGTGAATCGGCTCCTGTAATTCGCGAAAGTGGTGGCGACCGATCGGCCGTTACAGGTGGAACTGTTGTGCTGAGCGATAGAGTTTTGATACAAGTTACCTGTGACCCCGGAGATTCATTTATTGACCGTATGATTGCATTGGTGGAGGGAGCAAAACGACAAAAAACACCTAACGAAATTGCATTGACAATCTTATTATCCGGTTTGACCATTATATTTGTATTGGCAACGGTTACACTTTATCCATTTTTTTCGTACAGTGTCAGCCAATCGGCTACAAAAATCAGTTTAACATTGCCAATACTTATTTCGTTGCTGGTCTGTTTAATCCCAACGACTATCGGTGGATTGCTGAGTGCTATCGGTATTAGTGGAATGGATCGGTTGTTAGCCCGTAATGTAATTGCAAAAAGCGGTCGTGCTGTTGAAGCGGCCGGAGATATTGATGTGTTGCTCCTTGATAAAACCGGTACAATAACATTTGGAAACCGAATGGCAACCGAGATAGTGGCTGCAAATGGAGTTGCCGAACATTATCTGGCTGAAATCACACAGATGTCATCTTTGTCTGACGATACGCCCGAAGGTCGTTCTATCGTAACATTGGTAAAAGATAAATACAACCTTCGTGGACGCGATTTATCAGGTTTTCATATCGAATCGGTTCCGTTTACAGCACAAACCCGCATGAGTGGTGTGGATATTCGCGAAAAGGATGGTAAATTGTTGAAATCAATTCGAAAAGGTGCAGCCGATTCAATTAAAAACTATGTAGAAGCTGCTGGTAACGTATATCCTGAAGAAATTGAAAAGGCTGTATATCAAATTGCGAACGAAGGCTCAACACCGCTAGTTGTAACAGAAAATGAAAAGGTGTTGGGTGTGATTCGCCTGAAAGATGTGGTGAAAGGAGGCATCAAAGAACGTTTTGCACAATTGCGTAAAATGGGAATAAAAACGGTAATGGTTACCGGCGATAATCCGCTGACGGCTGCATCAATAGCAGCCGAAGCAGGTGTGGATGATTTTATTGCCGAAGCCAAGCCTGAGGATAAATTGGAATTGATCCGGATTGAACAAGCTGATGGAAAACTGGTTGCAATGATTGGTGATGGTACAAATGATGCGCCTGCACTTGCCCAGGCTAATGTGGGTGTGGCTATGAATACCGGAACACAGGCAGCCCGCGAAGCCGGTAATATGGTTGATTTGGATAGTAATCCAACTAAATTGATTGAGATTGTGGAAATTGGGAAGCAATTGCTTATGACTCGCGGAGCGTTGACCACCTTCAGTATTGCCAATGATGTGGCTAAGTATTTTGCAATTATTCCGGCTGTTTTTGCCGGTCTGTATGGATTTGGTGGGGTGAACGGGCCACTCTCGAAACTGAATATTATGCATTTACAAAGCCCCGAAAGTGCCGTTTTAAGTTCAATTATTTTCAATGCTTTGATTATTATTGCGCTAATACCACTGGCATTAAAGGGAATTGCCTATCGCCCATCGGGTGCTACTCAGATTTTACGCCGGAATATCCTTATTTATGGTGTTGGCGGATTGATAGTTCCATTTGTTGGAATTAAAGTTATTGATTTGATAATTAATTTACTACATTTTGTTTAAAAAAGAATCTGGTTGATTCAACTTTATCAAATGATTTGTACTTTTATATTTTAAATTGAAAATAAAAAAGATGAAAACACTCTTTATATCATTAAAAATATTTCTGGTTATGACTATTCTAACCGGAGTGATTTATCCACTTTTTGTTACTGTTATTGGTCAAACTTTATTTTACAATCATTCGAATGGAAGTATGATTGTTATTAATAACCAAACGGTTGGAAGTGAACTGATCGGACAAAAATTTACAGATGGGCAATATTTCAACAGTCGTCCTTCGGCAATTGATTATAATCCAATGCCTTCGGGTGCCAGCAATTTGTCAGTTACGAGTAAGGAATTAAAATTACGTGTTCGACGTAACACCGCTGCATTCGATTCTATTAATCAAATTCCTGCTTCTGAGTCAATTCCGTCCGAAATGCTTTATGCTTCAGGTAGTGGACTCGATCCTCATATTTCGCCTCAGGCGGCATTGATGCAGGTAAACCGGATTTGTAAATCCAGACATTTACCCGAAGCAGCAAAAAAACGAATGAATGATTTAATCACTCATTCCATCGAAGGTCGTCAATTCGGTTTTCTGGGCGAAGAACGAATAAATGTGTTAAAATTGAATTTGGAATTAGACAAACAATTTACTGTTAGATAATTATGATTGAAGAACTTCGCCCCGATCCGGATGAATTACTTCGTAAAATAAAACACGAGGAAAACATCAAACACCAGGGAAAATTAAAAATTTTCTTTGGAATGTGTGCCGGTGTAGGTAAAACCTACTCCATGTTACAGGCTGCCCATGCTGTAAAATTGGATGGTAAGGATGTGATTGTTGGCTATGTTGAAACACATAAACGCAAAGAAACAGAGTCTCTTACAGAGAATTTGGAAATTATTCCGCGAAAAAAAATTGAGTATCGTGAAGCCGAATTTGAAGAAATGGATATTGATGCCATTCTTCAACGTAAACCGGAAATAGTTCTGGTTGATGAATTGGCTCACACCAATATTACCGGAAGCAGGCACTTGAAACGTTATCAGGACGTTATGGAAATACTGGAAAATGGCATTGATGTTTATACTACGATTAATGTTCAACACATTGAAAGTAGATCGATTACAGTAAATGAGATTACAGGAATATCCATTCACGAAAAAGTGCCCGATTCGATTATCGATTTGGCAACCGACATCGAATTGGTGGATATCTCGCCGGATGATTTATTGAAACGCCTCGCCGAAGGAAAGGTGTATATTCCTGAAAAAACGGTTCAGGCAACCCGGAATTTTTTCAGAAAAGGGAATCTACACGCTTTACGTGAATTATCTCTCAGAATTACTGCCGAGAAGGTTGATTCAGAGTTGATTAATTATAAACACGAGAAAAAAATTGGTGAGATATGGAAAACTACTGAAAAACTATTGGTTGCAGTTGGTTCGGGTCCATATTCTGCAAAATTGATTCAATGGACGCGACGAATGGCTTATAATCTGGGTGCTCACTGGTTTGCCGTAAATGTTGAAACTGGAGTTCAGCTTTCTGAGAACGAAAAATCGAACCTGAATAAGAATATTCAATTAGCTGAACGGCTTGGAGCAACTGTTATAAATATCACTAACACCGATGTTGTTGCAGGAATTTTACAAGTGGCACATGAAAATAATGTGAATCAGATTGTAATAGGAAAATCTCTTGGCAGTAATAAATTCCAATCCTTGTGGAGAAAAAATATTTCCAACCGAATTCTAAGTGAAAGTGGTAATATTGATGTATTTGTTATTAAGGCAGATAAATCAGTCAATTCGGATAAGAAACCGAAAATTCGCGTTCATTTTATTACCTCAAAACTCAACGATTTTATAATAGCTTTCGGTGTAGTTGCTATTCTTACATTAATTTGTTTCCCGGTTTCGCAATATGTCGGTTATCAAACTATTGGGTTAATTTATTTGTTGACTATTACCATTTTATCCCTGTTTCTGGGGCGAAGTGCAGTTGTATTTACAGCAATTCTGAATTCAGTTGCCTTAAATTTTTTCTTTATACCACCCATCTTTACATTTCATATTAATAAAATTGAAGATTTAATTACGCTGGCTGCAAATTTTGTCATAGCATTGGTTGTAAGTATTTTAATTACAAGAATAAAAAAATATCATCGAGTTCT
The DNA here is from genome assembly GCA_028748945.1 of Paludibacter sp. Classification (GTDB taxonomy): domain Bacteria; phylum Bacteroidota; class Bacteroidia; order Bacteroidales; family Paludibacteraceae; genus Paludibacter. The sequence continues at coordinate 1,397 of JAQTOL010000142.1, read as the reverse complement.
TACCATTAATCAGCGGCATAGTGTTATTTTAAATACTTTGCTCGAAAACCTGAATAAAGCTACTTCAATAAAGGAAGTGGTAGCAATCACCAGGCAAGAATTACAACATAGTTTTAATGCCGATGCAGTTATTTATTTGAAAGAAAAGGAAGGAAAAGGGTTGGCAAAAAGAGCTTTTGGGAATTCGGAATACAATTTGATTAAGGATTATGCAGTTGCGGTTTGGTCTTTTAATAGTAATGAAATTGCCGGAAAATATACGGACACATTAAGCGATTCAAACTTGCAACTTATTCCATTGACAACCATTTATGGAGTTTGGGGAGTAATCGGGGTACGTTTTTTGAACAATAAAGTACCTTCGTTTGATACTCAAAGGATTCTAAAAACCATTTACGCTCAAGTGGCATTATCCATCGAACGTGAAATAAATAACGATAAACGCGTAGAATCCGCTCAAAATAATTAATTTTGAGGACAATTTTTGCCTCTGATATTATTATATTAATGTAAAATATTTGTCCTCATGAATATCAAATACTTTAATCAGAACACTAAAAGTCAGTTTTTTATCAGTATTGTTGTGACAGTTCTTGTCTCACTGGTTTGTTATTCTCTTTCAAATCTGATTGGTTATCGTAGTGTAGCATTGCTTTTAATGGCTACAGTATCCATATTGGCCATATTTTTCACTCTTTATCCGGTATTAACTGCAGCAACTTTAAGTGCATTAATCTGGGATTTCTTTTTTATTCCCCCTCATTTTACTTTTCATGTCCAAAATTCCGACGATGTATTGATGTTACTTATGTATTTTATTATTGCATTGATTAATGGGGTGATGACTTCAAAAATAAGAGGAATGGAAAAACTGGAACTGCAAAAAGAAGAACGCTACAATACCATTAAACTTTATAAAACCCTTTTCGACTCACTTTCGCACGAATTGCGAACTCCTATTGCAACGATTGTAGGTGCTTCTGATAATTTATTGCAGAAAAATTCGAATGTTTCTGAAACAGACAAAACAAAATTGATTGATGAGATTTCAATCGCAGCTTTTCGTTTGAACAGATTGATTGATAATCTGTTGAATATGCAACGACTGGAGTCAGGTATGTTGAAAGTAAAACTGGACTGGTGTGAAATTAATGAGTTGATTAATTCGCCGGTGAATAGACTAAGCGATGAATTGTCTACGCATAATTTGCAAATTCAGATTCAGGACGATTTCCCGATAATTAAACTGGACTTCGGATTAATTGAGCAAGTGCTTTTTAATCTGTTGCACAACGAAGTATTGTATACTCCCAACGGTTCGACAATTTCTATTTCAGCAAATTTCACAAATAACCGGCTGATTATCTGTATTTCGGATAATGGAAAAGGATTTTCTT
>JAQTOL010000141.1 GCA_028748945.1 Paludibacter sp. | reverse complement strand
AAAAGAAATTTACAATATGGGTATAAATACTTTTGCAGGTAGTCTTGGAGTAGCTCTTTATAATGATAATGGTTTTGTTCAGGTATTAAAATATAGTAATGTAAGCAGTCTTCCAAGCTATAACGGATGGTCTACCCTTCCCATAAATTCAATTACAATCCCAACAACCGTTTCCGTTGGGACATATAAACTTTATTGCGTTTATAAGGCCACATCTGAATCGGATTGGCAAATTGTCCGTGGAAAAGTGGGTACAGCTAATTATTTAAATGTGACTACAAGTGCAACGAATATAACATTTTCAGCACCAACAGATGTTATGCCACAGCTAACCGTAAATTCAATAAATGTCACCGGAAATGTATACCAGAATAAAACCGGCAGATTTAGTGTAAATATCACGAATACCGGGGGTGAATATAACTCGGCCATTGAATTGTATTTAAAATCTTCTGTAGATCAATCGATAACCAATGTACTGACCGAAAATGTAAATATTGCTTCTGGTGAAACGAAAACGATTTACATGTATGATTCGGTTAAAGTTGTTCCGGGTCAATATGTTTTATCCATAATGTACGACCCTTTAAATAGCAGCTCAAGTTCTGCTACATTAACTCCGGTAAGCAATGTGACAAATGTAAGTGTATTAGCTGAACCAACCGGAGCTACAGCTCTGTCATTGAGTTCTGCAATCGCGTTTCCAAATCAAACCAATGTTGATAAAAATAATGCAAAATTAACGGCAGTAGTTAAAAATACAGGCGGCTATTTTGAAAATAAACTTATTGCATTTATATTCCCGGTATCTGGTGGAAGTTCACTTACTTATATAGGTTACCAGGACGCAATGATTGATACAAACGAGGAAGCAACCTTTACTTTTAGCGGCTCTATCGATCTTGATCCGAGCCAATATATGATTGCTGTTTTTTATCTTAATTCAAGTAACAAATGGACAAGGGTATTACCAACTAATTATTCTTCACTGACATTTACATTAACGGATAATATCTCCTCTATTGTTGAAAATCAATATAGCAATGATGTGCAAGTTTACCCGAATCCCAGCTCTGATATACTTTATCTTAAATCGGATGACAGAGTCAGGACCATCAGAATATGTGATTTATTGGGAAAACAGCTACAGATTCTGTATCCCGATACAAATGGAGAAATCCAGGTTCCTGTTGAAACCTTAGCCCCGGGTACTTATATTCTTCGGATGGAAACGGATAATGCGGTTAAAACGACCAAATTCATTAAAAAATAAAGTATGAGAAAGATATATAGTTTTATTCTTTTGCTGTCATTGTTATCTTGTAAAAGCAGTCAGCATATAAAAAATAATAAGGATCCGATGAATGGAAAAAATGAAGCAACCGCTTCGGTAATCATCTATAAAACAACAAAGGATTTTTCGGATTTAGTTCCTGTTATTATGGATGCCGGAAGAACGAAGATTGTTTCGTATCCGGCTCCAACAGATTTGTTTTATCAGTCTGAATTAGCCAAACCAACGGATTTGAAAAATGGTTATTTACTTGACAACCGTGGAATAAGTGAAAATGTAGTTTTTCTGAAATATACCTACGAAAACTACAGTAAATTAACAGAAGCTCCTTCATTGAAAGAATTGATGTCGAATATAGCAGATAAATATCCGTTGAAAGAAATGATTTATTGTGGTAAACGAAATCAATACAAGGAAGAAATCAAAGAACTGAATGTTTTAATCGAAAAGGGTTTCCCCGGATGTAAAAAAGCAAAAATAACTCCAATGGGGGTAAACTTTGAATAAAATAAATTACCAAATATAAATTGCCCAAAATGCCTAAAGAAGATTATTTACTAAAATACCTCGAAAAACTAAGTCGTGTCATTGCAGCTATGCTGGGATTGCGTGACAAAGGTTTTCCGGAAGATGCCTTGAGGTTGGCTGACGAAACATTTACAGAATTACTGGATTTAAATACTGATGAGCTGGCAGTTATGCCTGTCGATCTTTTTGTTGAAAAGATTCGCAAAGGTGGTTATAGTGCTGCACATTTGGAAATAATGGCCCGATTGGCTCATGAGACGGCTAAATCATTTCTTGCCCGGGGAAATGAAGACAATGCAGACCTGTTTTATATGAAAACCCTGCAATTGTACTATCTGCTAAACGAAAAGGACAAAACCTTTTCGTTTGAGAGAGAAATGCTTATTGATGATCTCAGACAAATCGTTGGCCAATAAATTCCATTCTATATTTCAGAACCTTTTTATTTATCATTCTCAGATTTGATTTGAGATTTCATACTTTTTTATGGGAAGACGAACCGTCGGTATTCACGAGAGACTACCATTTTTAGAAAGCCTGCCACTCAGTTTTCAACACCTTACCGCTATGTTTGGAGCCACTATTCTGGTTCCGATATTATTAGGGGTTGATCCGGCTATTGCATTATTGATGAATGGTATCGGAACGATTATTTATTCACTGGTAACAAAAGGAGGAATTCCCGCTTATCTGGGTTCAAGTTTTGCCTTTATTGCCCCTGTCATGTTGATTTCTGTCAGCTACGGCGGTTTCTCTCATGCACAATCGGGTTTTATCTTTTTCGGTTTATTCTTCATTGCTATTTCTTTTGTCGTGATGAAATGGGGAATAAAATGGATTGACATTGTAATGCCTCCGGCAGTAATGGGGGCAGTTGTTGCAATTATCGGGCTGGAACTTGCTCCTGTAGCTGCGCAGCAGGCAGGATTAGCTCCCTGGCCAACTGCAGTGGGTCAGGTTGTTCAACCTTTTGTGATGGATACAAATGTCGTCATTGTATCCATGTTTACCTTGATTATCGGAATTATCGGTTCGGTGCTGTTTCGGGGTTTTATGCAGATTATTCCCATCCTCTTTGCTGTCATTGCAGGATATCTTCTTGCTCTGTTTATGGGCATGGTTGATTCGGTAGCCATAAGCAATGCTTCCTGGTTGGCATTCCCTCATTTTCAGGCACCTGTTTATGATCCAAACGCAATATTAATTATAGCTCCGGCCTGTATTGTTGTTTTGGCCGAGCATATCAGCCATTTGATAGTAACGGGAAAAATTACAGGGGAGGACCTGATGAAAAAACCGGGCTTGCACCGTTCTTTATTGGGTGATGGCATCAGCAATGTTATCTCGGGTTTTACGGGTTCACCACCCAATACTACTTATGGTGAAAATATCGGGGTAATGGCAATTACACGGGTTTATTCGGTTTGGGTAATCCGGGGTGCAGCTATTATGGCTATTGCCTTTTCCTTTATTGGAAAAATTTCGGCAGTCATCTCTACTATTCCTTCGGCAGTTATGGGTGGAATCACTATTTTGCTTTATGGTGTGATTGCTGTGCAGGGATTTCGTATCTTTGTAGAACAAAAAGTTGATTTCAGCAATAACCGGAATATGGTGTTGGGTGCAATCACCTTTGTTGTTGGTGTTAGCGGTGCTTCCATTAATATTGGAACGGTTCAGCTCAGAGGGATGGCTTTTGCAGCCATAACAGGAGTTGTACTTTCCCTCATTTTCTGGATACTGGATAAAATGAAATTAATGAATGATAATTAAAAAGCCCCCTATCCCGATACCTATCGGGACCCCCAAGGGGTACTTTTGTGTGGATTGGAACTAGTAAAATATAACTAAAAAATCTTTAAGTCCCCCTTGGGGGATTTAGGGGCTTAATAAAAAATGATAAACTACAAAAACAAACAACGTCCTGAGAAGGACATGATTTTCGGAATTCGCGCGGTCATTGAAGCCGTACAGGCAGGAAAAGAAATTGACAAGATTATTATGCGTCGTGATATGACCAGCGAATTGTCGCGCGAACTATTCACGGCTCTTAGCGGTTTGACGGTTCCAGTACAATATGTACCGATTGAGAAACTGAACAAGATGACGGTGAAAAATCATCAGGGAGTGATAGCGTTTATCTCTCCGGTAATTTATCAACGCATCGAAGATATTATCCCTGCCATCTACGAAGAAGGACGCCTGCCTTTTATTGTTGTGCTTGATGGTGTAACCGATGTGCGTAATTTCGGAGCTATTGCCCGTACCTGTGAATGTGCCGGTGTGGATGCCATTATTATTCCTACCAAAGGAGGAGCTTCCATTAATGCCGATGCTGTAAAGACATCTGCCGGTGCCTTGCTTAGCATTCCGGTATGCCGCGAAGAAAATTTGGGAAACGCCTTGAAGTTTTTAGTATCTTCAGGTATTAAACTAGTGGCTGCCAGTGAAAAGGCAACCAAAAATTATACGGAAGCCAGCATGACAGAACCAATCGGAATTATCATGGGAGCAGAGGATGAAGGAGTTAATCCCGATCATTTACGTCTTTGTGACGATAAAGTCCGCATCCCGCTAATGGGAACCATTGATTCATTGAATGTTTCCGTTGCAGCCGGCATTTTAATTTATGAAGCTGTGAGACAAAGAAACCCCTAAATCCCCTAAAGGGGACTTAAAGACATTCTATATTTCATCATTTTCACACCACCAAAAGTCCCCTTTAGGGGATTTAGGGGTTCATTCAATCTATGACTGTTCTCTACGAAGATAACCACATTATTGCCGTCAACAAAAGTTCTTCCGAAATTGTGCAGGGTGATAAAACCGGCGACCAACCGCTTTCGGAAACGATAAAAGCTTACCTGAAAGAAAAGTACAATAAACCCGGCGATGTATTTCTGGGGGTTACCCATCGGTTGGACAGACCGGTGAGTGGGGTAGTGCTGTTTGCCAAAACAAGCAAAGCATTGGCCCGATTGAACGAAATGTTTAAAACACAGGAAATAAAGAAAACCTATTGGGCCCTGGTGAAAGAAAAACCGGAACAACCCGAAGGACGACTTGAACATTACCTGACAAGGAATGAAAAGCAAAATAAATCAACGGCTTATGATAAGGAACGTTCGGATGCTAAAAAAGCTGTTTTAAGTTACCGGTTGATAGCTCATTCGGATACGTATTATTTACTGGAAGTTCATCTGGAAACAGGACGTCATCATCAGATTCGTTGTCAGTTAGCTAAAATGGGTTGTCCGATTAAAGGTGATTTAAAATATGGCTTTCCACGTTCCAATCCAAACGGAGGTATTAGTCTTCATGCACGTTCGGTGGAATTTATTCATCCGGTTTCCAAAGAACATATTTATCTCACAGCTCCTGTACCTGAGGATGATAAGCTTTGGAAAACATTTCAGGCAATGGTCAATAGTTTATAGTTTAAAGTCAATAGTTTATAGTCAATGGTCAATAGTTTATAGTTGACAGTTCGGAGTTAAATCATCTGATCGCAAAACTATCAACTACTAACTGTTTATTATAAACATCACACTAACAACAACTTACTACCAACTATTTACTGCCATCTACTTACTACTTACTATAAACTATTGACTATCAATTTCTTGCTATCAACTACCAACTACTTACTACCAACTAATATTTATTTCGTCCCTTTTTATTATCTTTGCGCTCCGTTAGAGACAGGATATTTTAATTCAGTTGGATCTATATTTATAAATATCAGATAGATACAATATCATTTTAAAGGAAGCACACTATAAACAAAAAAATATATTTTATGAAAGCGTATGTATTTCCGGGTCAGGGTGCCCAATTTGTAGGAATGGGAAAAGATTTGTACGATCAATCGCCTTTAGCCAAAGAGTATTTTGAGAAAGCAAATGAAATTCTGGGATTTCGCATTACCGATCTGATGTTCGAAGGAACTCCCGAAGATTTAAAACAAACACGTGTTACTCAACCGGCCGTATTTCTTCATTCTGTCATCTCAGCTATTGTCCTGGGAGATGATTTTAAACCCGATATGGTTGCAGGTCATTCGTTAGGTGAATTTTCAGCACTGGTTGCAGCGAAAGCATTGTCATTCGAAGATGGTTTGCGTTTGGTTTATGCACGTGCCATGGCCATGCAAAAAGCCTGTGAAAAAGAACCTTCTACTATGGCCGCAGTTTTGGGGCTTAGCGATGAAGTTGTTGAAGAAGTTTGTGATTCTATCAAAGAGTTTGTTGTGGTTCCTGCAAATTATAATTGTCCCGGACAATTGGTTATTTCAGGTTCTATCGAAGGTATTGACAAAGCCTGTGAACTGTTGAAAGAAAGAGGAGCAAAGCGTGCCTTAAAACTACCTGTCGGTGGAGCTTTCCATTCGCCGTTGATGCAACCTGCCGGCGAAGAACTTCAGGCTGCCATCAACGCAACTACTTTTAGCAAACCTGTTTGTCCGGTTTATCAGAATGTAAACGCTTATCCACAGACCGATCCTAATTCTATCAAGGAAAACCTGATAGCACAATTAACGGCTCCGGTACGTTGGACACAAACCGTGAAAAACATGGTTACCGATGGTGCAACAGAGTTTTATGAACTGGGACCGGGTGATGTGTTGAAAGGATTGGTAAAGAAAATTTATCCGGAAGCAATCGTAGGATAATTACCCCTAATCCCCTAAAGGGGACTAAAGAAAGATGCAGAGATTAAATTCTTTGCATCTTTATTTATTGTATGAAGGTTGTTTATTTATCCATTGAATTTTTTTTTGTACTTTTGCTTCCCATTTCAATAAAAATATTTCCAGGAATAAGTATTCATTATAATTGCAATTTGCCTGATTAATAATATTGAATTTGTCTACAAATCAATTAATTATGCATTAATAATTATGCATTATGAATTATAAATTATGAATTATTAATTAGATAGATTATGTTTAGAACACACACATGCGGCGAACTGCGAATTGAACATGTAGGACAGAAACCAACGCTGGCCGGTTGGGTACAACGTACACGAAGAATGGGCGGAATGACTTTTGTGGATATTCGTGACCGCTACGGGATGACACAATTGGTATTGAATCAGGATATTAATGCCGGATTGTGGGAACTTGCCAATAAACTGGGACGTGAGTTTGTGATTCAGGTGAAAGGTGAAGTGGCCGAACGTAGCAGTAAGAATGCCAATATGGAAACAGGGGACATTGAAATCCTGGTTTCGGAATTGAATATATTAAACGAATCGAAAACACCTCCCTTTACCATCGAAGACAATACCGATGGAGGTGATGATATCCGCATGAAATACCGTTACCTGGATTTACGCCGGAATGCGGTGCGTCGTAACCTGGAATTACGCCATGCCATGACTTTCGAAACACGCCGTTACCTGGATCAAATGAACTTCCTCGAAGTAGAAACACCCGTTTTGATCGGATCTACTCCCGAAGGTGCGCGTGACTTTGTTGTTCCTTCCCGTATGAATCCCGGTCAGTTTTATGCCTTGCCACAATCGCCGCAGTTGTTCAAACAATTGTTGATGGTCTCGGGCTTTGATCGTTATTTTCAAATAGTTAAGTGCTTCCGTGACGAGGATTTACGTGCCGACCGTCAACCTGAATTTACACAGATTGACTGTGAGATGGCTTTTGTCGATCAGGAAGATGTACTGAATATCTTTGAAGGTATGGTAAAACACCTGTTTAAGTTTATCAAAAATATCGATTTTACCGAAGCTTTCCCCCGTATGACTTGGGCAGATGGAATGAAGTATTATGGTTCCGATAAACCGGATATTCGCTTCGATATGAAGTTTGTTGAGTTGAAAGAAGCAGTTTCCGGACGTGATTTTGTAGTATTCGATAGTGCGGCTTATGTTGGAGGTATTTGTGCACAGGGTTGTGCAGGATATACGCGTAAACAATTAGACGAACTTACCGACTTCGTAAAACGTCCGCAAATAGGAGCGAAGGGGCTGGTCTATATTCGTTGCGAAGCGGATGGCACTTTCAAGTCATCAGT
>JAQTOL010000140.1 GCA_028748945.1 Paludibacter sp. | reverse complement strand
TGAAATTGCGGCTTCAGAAAGGCGAATTGTTATTTCAAAAATTGTACAAAATCCGATAGAAGGATTGATTGAATATCATCATAGAGAAAAATAGACCAGCATTAAAGTTATGGATAAGAATAAATCAGTTGAAGATAAGTCATTCATTAACGTAACAGAACAGAATTCTTTACATGAAAATCTGGATAAAAAATCTGTTGCTGAATTACTTATAGAGATGAATGAGGAAGATAGAAAAGTTCCTTTGGCTGTGGAAAAGGCTATTCCACAAATTGAAATGTTGGTTGAAAAAATTGTTGAACGCATGAAGCGTGGTGGCAGGATTTTTTATTTAGGTGCCGGAACCAGTGGAAGGTTGGGAGTTTTGGATGCATCGGAGATACCTCCGACATTCGGTATGCCACCGCATTTGGTTGTAGGTTTAATTGCAGGCGGTGAAAAAGCATTAAGAAATCCGGTTGAAAATGCAGAAGACGACTTGACAAGAGGTTGGGAAGAGCTTTTGAATCATAAGGTGAATATATCGGATACAGTAATCGGGATTGCTGCCTCGGGCACAACGCCTTATGTTATTGGTGCCTTACGAAATGCACGTGCAAACGGCATTCTGACCGCTTCGGTATCCTGTAATCCAAATTCACCTATAGCGCAGGAAGCTGAAATAAAAATAGAAGTAATTGTTGAGCCTGAGTTTGTGACCGGAAGTACACGACTGAAATCCGGTACTGCGCAAAAACTCGTTCTAAACATGATTACAACTGTAAGTATGATTAAACTGGGGAGGGTTAAAGGAAACAAAATGGTAAATATGCAGCTTTCCAACGCAAAACTGGTTGATCGTGGAACCCGAATGATTGTGGAAGAGCTTGGGTTGGATTATGATCAGGCAAGAAATATTTTGTTAATTCATGGTTCTGTTAAAAAAGCTGTTGATGCATTTAGATTACAAAAAGATTAATTATACTATGTTTCCGGGAAGTGAAAAATGTTTTATGTTTTAAAACATGAATGCAAACGTTTGCAGGTTGATTTTTTTTTGTTCTTTTGCACTATCAAATTAATTTTAATATTATAGGATCGATATATAAAACAATACAAACAAATTAATTTTATGAAAAGAATCATTCTTTTATTTGTGGTTTTTATTTGTATGTTACAATTCAGTTATGGTCAAAAGGTGACAATAACCGGAACAGTAACCGCCAAAGATGATGGATTACCTATTATTGGCGCATCAATCGTCGAAAAGGGAACTACAAATGGAACGGTAACAAATTATGATGGAGTCTATTCCATTTCAGTCAATAATGGAGCTACCTTGTCATTTAGTTATGTTGGAATGGAAAGAGCCGACAGACTGGTTACCGGTTCAACTCCGGTTAATGTCATTCTAAGTTCAAGTGCAGTGGCAATAAACGAAATAGTTGTTACAGCCATGGGTATAAAAACAGAAAAGAAAAAGTTGAATTTTGCTGTACAAAGCGTAAATTCTGATATAATTTCCGAAAGTCATCCTGCAAATTTTATTAATTCGTTGCAGGGTCAGATAGCAGGGGTGAGTGTAACTAATTCGGGTGGTTCACCCAATTCCGGATCGCAAATCATTATTCGAAGTATTTCATCCATCAATAGTGCTCAAAATAACCAGCCATTATTTATACTCGATGGTATGGCTCTCACCGGGGGGGCGGCAGATATCAATCCGGATGACATTGAGAGTATTACAGTTCTGAAAGGTGCTGCAGCTTCTGCATTGTATGGTCAGGATGCTGCCAATGGAGCCATAATGATTACTACAAAACAAGGAAAGTCAGGCAAATTATCGGTATCGGCAAATGCCGGATGGCAATGGGATAATGCCGTACGTGTACCCAAATTGCAATCTATTTACGGTCCGGGGGCATTGGGTTTTTCTAAATCTGAAGCCAGCGGTGGTTCCGGTGGTTGGGGTCCATTACTCAGTAGTGGCGAAACTGTTTACGACAATATTGGTAATTATTTTAAAACAGGTTTTTATCAAAAATACGATCTGAGTATAACGGGTGGAAGTGAAAAATTTCAGACCTATGCTTCAGCCAATTATTCGAGCAACGAAGGAATTGTTCCGAACGATTATTTGAAAAAAACGGGTATCCTGGTGAAAGGAAGTTATCAGGTCACTAAACGACTCACGGTGACTATGATGGCAAACGTGATTAATAATACCTATCGGGGTGCAAGTGGAGTCAGTTCAGCTTATTTGTGGCCAATTAACGATGATATTACCAATTATAAAAATATTGATGGGACACCACGATTCCGTTATTTAAGCGAAAAAGAAAAAGCCGATTCTCCGGTTAGTCCATTGTGGAGCAGATATATGGATTCGGGAGTGAATTCATCGACCCGTAATATTTTACAGGGATCCATCTCGTACGATGCATTTAAAAATTTTAATATAACAGGACGCTTAAGTTCAGACCAGAATAATTATTCATACGACGGATACGCTGTTCCCCGTTTTGATGATTCGGTTATTTTACCTGAATTAGATACAGCATCACCGACTTATCAGGCTGATTTAGCGGCTCAATATTTATCTCCCTATTTAACCCAAAATCAATTGAATAATATTGATAAGAATTTGCTGGGAAATTATGCTTATTCTCAAAGTCAAAGTAGGATGATAAATGCTTCGGCAATAGCTACCTATAAAATAAATGCGACAAATGATTTAAATATAGAATTACTTGGTGGTGCTGAAATAAAAACCACTAATTCAATATCCTCATCTTTGAGTGGTAGAGATTTTATTGTTCCTGGAATTTACAGTATTTCAAATGTAAACGAAATTTCAGGAGTGAATGACGTTTCATTAAATCACATTATACGAAGAAAAGGTGGTGTCTTTGGTGAACTACGAGCAGATTATAAAGGAATAGCTAACCTTAGTGTTACTTCACGTTGGGATTGGAGTTCTACATTGGCAATAGTATATAGTCCGTATTTTTATCCTTCAGTTACCGGTGGTTTAATTTTTTCCGAGTTATTTGATCTTAAAAATGACTGGTTTTCATACGGTAAGATTCGTGGAAACTGGGCCAAAGTTGGGAAGGATGCTCCGAGCCCTTATCTCTTCGACAGGAAATATACGCAATATCCAACCTTGCCTGATGGAGGTTATGGAGTAGATCCATCCAAGTCGGTTGCCAGTCTTTTAGTTCCTGAAATGTCAAGTTCGTGGGAAATTGGATTAGATACCCGCTTTTTTGACAATAAAACGCATTTTGATATTGCTTATTACTCTACAGGAGTTGATAATCAGATAGTAACGGTGCGAGTTTCACCTGCTGCAGGTTATATTTTACAAACCCGAAATGAAGGGAGTATTGAAAATCATGGATTGGAAATTACACTTGAACAGGATATTATAAAAAACAGAAACTTTTCCTGGACAGCTGCCATGAACTTCAGTTTAAACAGGGGAGTTGTTGTTAGTTTACCTGATGGTATTGTTGAAATTCAGGGAACTCAATACGGAGACATTTTCCCTACATCCTATTTAAATGGTTCAACGACGGCTATTTCCGGAAAAGATTATTTAAAGACGGCTGAAGGACAAGTGATTTGTACTGCTGATGGCTTACCTAAAATTAACCCGACAAAAAGTGTGGTGATTGGTAACCGTGAACCCGACTTTTTAGCAGGACTGTCTACGAAATTACAGTATAAGGGCTTTTCCGTCGGACTGTTATTTGATTGCAGACAAGGGGGTGATGTGGTGAATGTTACCGGTCGAGGATTATGGACAGGTGGTCAACATAAATCCTTAGAATTCTACCGTGGAAGACAGGTCGTTTGGGACGGAGTGGTTGAACAGGCTGATGGCACTTACATTAAAAACACAACCCCTATAGTATTGGATTATCAGACTATTGCCAATTATTATACAGCTGTTAGTTCTAATTTCATAGAGGATGGTTCTTATATTCGGCTGAGTTATCTGACTTTAGGATATGATTTGTCGAAATTGATAAAGAAAAAGAGTCAAATTACCGGGTTGAAATGCTCATTAACAGGAACTAATTTGTTCTTGCTTACAAAATATACCGGAACTGATCCACAATTGAATGCAAGTCCGACCGGTGGTGGAACCGGTTCGATGGGTATTGACAATTATTCCGTACCCAATACAAGAGGAATCAATTTTACAATTAATGCCAACTTCTAAAAAAAACAGGACAATGAACCCAATGGAAAAATTTAGAAAATATACGATTACATTATTCTTGGTTACAACGGTTATGTTATTAAGCGGTTGTAAAGATTGGTTGGATGTAAATGTCAGTGAAGATACCCCTACATCAGTTCCGGCAGATCAAACCTTACCGACGGTTGTTTTTTATGCATCCCAAATTTGTTACGATCATGCTGAATATGGCATATATCTGTCACAGGCATTAACGACCGGTGGACGTAGCCAAACAGGAGTTTATGCTTACAAAAGTGGTTGGGAATTTTTATCCATGAATCGCCATCCTCAATGGCGTCGTCATTTTTACGATATTGGAGTGAATGTGAATGGCATGATAGCTGAAGCTGAAAAAATAAATTCTAAAAACTTTATTCTGATCGGTCGTACGATCCTCTTGCAATCTACTTTATTAACTACGGATGCTTTTGGTGATATGCCATTATCTCAGGTTTATAAATCGAATTCTCCATCCTATGATACTCAGGCTTCAATTTACGAGTGGATGTTGAAAGAAGCCGACGATTTAATAGCTTTATATAATAATGATGCATGGGTTAATAATCCGACGAATAAAACAATTACCCAGAAGATGGATCGGATTTTTGCCGGTGATATGGGAAAATGGAGAGCCTATACAAAGGCACTTAAAGCAAGAATCTTATTACGTAAGTTGCCTAATTGGGAAAATACGCCTGAAAATTGTGATAAAATTATTGCTGCCGTTGATGATGCTTTAAATGATCCTTCGTATGCTGATGCTATTTACAAATACGATGGAGGTTCTACAGAAAAAAATTGTCCCTGGGGACCGGCACAACCTAAATTAAATCTGGGTTGGGCGCAGGCACGCGATAATTTGCTTACTGACGCAGTTCCTTCTAAATTTTTGACTTTTGCTCTGTTTGGGAGTTATGTCACCTTTGCACAATCAAGAGGCTTTGCTTTAGATCCACGCGCAGAACAATTAATGACTCCACGAATTGATGACAAAAGTGTTCAGACTTTACGTTATCTCGATAATAATATCGGGATGCCAACATCCATGAAAATAACTTATTATCCTGACTTATATGCTGCCTTGGGTGGAAATCCATATACCAAAAATAACGGATATATTTTATTGATGTCACAGGAAGAATTGCTTTTTATAAAAGCAGAGGCCCAGTATTGGAAAGGTGATAAAACAGCATCTTATAACACTACTGTTGATGCAGTAAAAATTAATATGGCCAGAGTAGGAGTGACAACTGATACGCCAAATAAATTAATTTATTATAATCGTTTCTTTCAAATCAGGTTACCGGGTGAATCATTATTCACTATTGCCGATTTGATGCAACAAAAATACGTTGCCATGTACATGCAACCTGAATTATGGAACGATGTACGACGTTATAATTACAGTAGTAAAACAAACGGAATTGCTTATGATGGTCAGTTTGTTTATACAATTAAGACCTGTCATGATGGATCAAGAAATGTAAATCCTTCTAATTTCTCGGTTGAATATTCACTTACACGTCCGTATAATTTATATGATGCATATTGGAATACTCCTGAGGCATTTGGCGAAAATGCGAAATTCTCTCCGAATGCCTGGATTAACCGTTTGAACTATGATCCTGAAACAGAAGATAAATACAACAGGAATGAGTTGGAACGGTTGGGAGCTTACAAAAATCCGGAATGGTTGAAAAAACGTATGATTTGGGCGTATAAAAATAATAACTACGTTACAAGTGCTGATGCTACTGAATGGAAATAAAAGAACAATGAAAAAATCAGAAATATATATGAAAAAGATTCAAATCGTTGCAGTCATTTTAATGTCCATGTTGTTTTTTACAGCATGTGATCTGCATGATACTTTAGATCAGGATGTTATTGTTGGTAATATGGCACCTCAGGTTTATTGGGAAATTGGGAGTAGTACGGTTACTGCAGGAAGCAATGTGCCTTTTACCGCACAATACTATACAACCAGTGAAGCTACTGTTGATCATTTGGAAGTCTGGTATAATCTGTGGGAACAAGAGTCCAAAACTGTAAATTGTCCCTGGACAACATCGCTGGTTTTTAATTTTACAGCAACTACTACTGTCGAAAAAAGAATTTCTCAAAAAATCAGTGAATATCCTCACATAGAGGCCAATTGGTCGAATGATTTACATGCATATACTTTTTCAGCTACTTTCCCAACCAGTAACACCTTAGCCTCTATTGCATGGATAAAACCGACAAGTTTTGATTCTACTAAAATGGTAAGTTATTTTGGAGCGGATTTTATGCAGCATTTCAAGGATAGTCTTTATTCCAGGATGCAGGCCGTTGATTTTCAGAAAATGTATCAGGGACTGAATTTGGTGACTAATTTTAAAATTTATCTGGATTCAACATACAATGATAATACTGGAAAGTATGATTATCATTTTCCTTCAGATGCCAATGGAAATATGCCTGTACCTGAGGCTATAAGAATTATTTATCAATCAATACCATTTGCCGATTTAATTTTAAATACGTCTAATGCAAATTATGAAGTTGAATTTTCACGTTCATATTCAATAGACGCAAATTTAAAAGCAATCGATACGAAAGCTGTGGTTGGAACAGCAATAAAAACCACCATAACACTAAATTAAAAGAAAATCATTATGAATACAATACAAAAAATCAAGTACTTAGGTGTTGCATTTGTTGTTAGCCTTTTTTCATTTAGTTGTATAGATGAACTTCCGCTTGTTGAGAATTTACCCAATCCGGATGTGGCATTTAATTATTCAGTTATTGACAATACGTATCAAATTGATTATTATGTTGGTGCAACAGTTCAGTTTGTCAGTAAATCTGCAGCTCAGGGAACATGCAGCTGGGATTTTGGCGACGGAACCACTGCTGCAGGTACTACTGTTACTCATAAATACTCAGTTGCAGGAACATACGATGTCAAGCTGACAGTTGAAGGATCCGGTTCATTGATTCAGAAGATCTTAATAAGTGACATTCGACCAATCATGAAATTAAATCCGATTGAGGGTGGTTTATGCGAAGTCATGTCTACTTATGTAAGTTTTAATGTTGAATTACCCAATCCTGAAGCTCTTTCAGAAGAATATACATGGACATTCCCTGCCGGAACTTTGGACGAATCGGGGGCAGCAAAGGAATCGTTTATTGGTAAAGATCCTGGTAGTATTAAATTTTCAAATGTAGGTTCACAGACGGTTCGTTTGAAAGTCAAATTAGGAGGTCGTTTATTGGAAGAAAGTAATTTGAACGTTCAGGTTGCTTATAATTCAGCCGTTCCAACTTTGTATTATGCAATAAAGACCGGTAATATAATGGCCTTAAAACTGGTTGGAACTGCTCCTGTCGGGATGCAAATTAATCCTTTCGATTTGGGCGTGAAATCAGGACAACATGCACTTAATATCTTGTTTAATGATACTTCATTATATGTCCTGGATTGTGGAAAACAATTTACTTATGTCAATGATGTGGATGGAAATCAGGGTGATGGAAGAATTACAGTCTTATCAAAAGATGGTGCTAAAGTAGAAACCATGTTGACAAACACTGGTGCTGCATTTGATGATCCTTATTACGGTTATATTGAAAACAACAAACTTTATTTTGCTGACAGAAATACCGGTTTTGCATCTATA
>JAQTOL010000139.1 GCA_028748945.1 Paludibacter sp. | reverse complement strand
ACGAAAAGTTCTGGCTTTCGCGGTTAATTTAAGCTGCCACTTCGTTGGTAAGTTCAATAACTTGCTCGGTGATAGTTTGATAATTCATATTGACCCCTAACCCCTAAAGGGGCATTAAAAATTAGTATTGATATCTTAATGCAAAGATACTGAATAGTTTTTACAGCAAAATGATTTAAAATTTGTAGGTAATATAATTTTCCCCTTTAGGGGATTTAGAGGTCTTCAATCATATTAATTGTTTTTGGGTTCAATGTGGTTAATTGCAATATAATAGCTACAATAACCACAAGTCCAAGAATGGCAAAATTGCTGCCCAAATTTCCGGCATCAGCCGATTTCCCCAGGAAGCCGGTTATAACGGCCCCCGAAGCAATTCCTACCAAATTCATTAAACCATAGCCTGTTGCGCGGTAGCGTGGCGAAACGAACTGGCAAAGAATGGGCATATTGTTTACATCGAAAATTCCAAAACCTAATCCGAAACATAGTGCACCACCTAAAATTGTAGGAAAACTATGTCCGTAACCCAGTAAAACTAATGCCGGAATAGTCAGTGCTAATCCAATAACTCCGGTATAAATACGTCCTTTCAGATGTTTTTGCACCCATTTATCGGATAGCACACCACCAATCAGAACTCCGGCAAAGGAAGCCATTGCCATTGTTATAGTAGCCAATGGTCCGGCTTCGGTCATGAGTAAATGTAAACTTTCGGACAAAAGAGTAGGCAACCAGTTTTTAGTTGCCCAACCGGGTAAACTTGGTGCTGAAAAATAAAATAAGAGAACCCAAAATGAAATATTTCCTAATAATATTCCAAGTCCTTTGAACGAACTTGAAAATTCTTTGAAAATTGAACTTTGTTTGATCGATTCCAGATTATATCCTTTTTTCTCCTTGAGGAATAATATCAAAACAAGGCTATATGCAACTCCCAACAAACCAAACCAATGAAAAGTAGTTTGCCACGAAAAATTTCCGGCAATTGTTGCACCGAAACCTCCAAAAGCCTGACCGAGATAAATACCGGTAGTATGAATCCCAATTGCCAGGGAGCGGGTTTTTCCATCATGATAATCGGCAATCAACGACAAACCGGCAGGAATGTAAAATGCTTCGCTGATGCCCATTACAGCACGAAGCCAGTAAAGTTCATCATAGGTTTTGGCAAAACCCATCAACAATGTTACTCCCGACCATACAAATAAACTGCCAACAATCATCCATTTCCGGTTTAATCTGTCGGCAATAATGCCCGAAATTGGACTCATAAATGCATAAATCCACAAGAAAACAGCCATCAATCTTCCAAAATTCTCAGCTGAAATCAATTCGTGAATATCCATCATCATCGATGGTTTCATGGTGGAAAGCATTTGCCTGTCCAGATAATTGAGCAGGGCTACGAACCACAGCATGGCAACTACCAGCCAGGGATAAAGTTTTGTATTTTTCATTATTAGATTTTAGAACCAAGAGCCAAGATTTTAATCAAATTGTATGGAGAAAATTATAATTCTAAAGCTTCAATTGCCTGATGAATTTTGTCTTTATGCTCTTCGTCGAATTTATTGAATGGAGCTGCCAGAAAATCGCTGCAAATTCCCAAAACAGACAGACCTGACTTTACTCCTTTTAAATAGCTTGAACCATAACTTCCAACGGTGTAAATAGTTGAACTGATTTGCATTACTTTGGCATGAAGTTCACGAACTTTATCCACATCTTTTGCAACAGCTGCCTTGTACAAGTCAACATATAATTTTGGAAACATATTGGCTCCGCCATTAACACCTCCGTGGGCTCCCATCAAAACCACTTCGGCCATCATCTCTTCCGGTCCCACAAAGATAGAAAATTCAGGACGATCACGCATTTCGTACATGACCGATTGAAAATAACCTCCGTTTGCCGAACTGTCTTTGAATCCGATTACTTTAGGATTTTCAGCAATGCGGCGAATAGTAGAAGGTGCAAATGAAACTTTGGTGTGAGTAGGCATATTGTACAAATAAACAGGCAGTTCCAATTGAGGAATCAGTTGTTCATAAAATTCAGCCAGTTCAGGTTGACCAGTAGCAAAATAATAGGGTGGGGCAGATACGACGGCATCTGCACCAAATTCAGCAGCCAGATTTCCCAACGATACGCTGTCGACCAAAGAAGTATCGGAAATTCCAACCAATAATGGTAATCTTTTATTTAAAAAATGAGCCGTTTTTTTAATCATTTCGTACCGAAGTTCAAAGCTCAGACTTTGTGCTTCACCCGTTGTACCGAGAATAAATATTCCGTTTACACCTCCTTCAATTACATGTTCGATCAAACGCTCAAGACCGGCGTCATCTAATGTGTCGTTATCTAATAATGGTGTTACTAATGGTGGAACAATTCCACGTAATGTTGTTTTCATAATGATGACCCCTATATCCCCTAAAGGGGATTTTTGATTAGTTATTTAATGATAATTAAATTCTTATTTTAATGAACTACCTAATTCCCTTCTAGGGGTTAAGGGTAATTCTTATATGCAACATATGCTCTTTTTTCTCAATGGCATATTTTTTCAGAACTCCCGGTCCGCAACTGCTGTTTCCCAATCCGAGAACTGCACAATCAAGACTCATTATCAATTCTTTGCGTGGAACAAGATTGCAATCGTGTGCTTCGTTTGCCAAATCATTTGCTGAAAAATTCAGGACTGATGCCGAAAATGCATTATCGACAGCTTCCACTTTTATGCCTTTATTTTTTACATTTGTCAGAGTCAGGAAATGAACATCTTCTTTATTTCCTGTTTCCTGCGGACGTGGATAATGAAAAAACTGTTCGCTCACTTTTCCTTTCCATAACCCCATCAATGCTGAACCTTTGCGGTCGGGATAATTTTCCTGCGGTCCACGACCATACCAGGTGAAATTATTATAATTGCCATTAATAGCTAAGCCAATTCCTAATCTTGGCAATTCCGGTAAATCTCCTACAGGAATAAAATGACATTCCAAATCTATTTGTCCATCGGATGTAACTGTATAAATTTGTTTTGAATTTACGTTGCCATTTTTGTATTGATTTGTTTTATGAACTTTTACAATCAATGCACCATCTTTTCGTATGGAATAATGAACCGAATCAACCGTAACTTTTGGAGAATCCAGTTTGTTCATCTTCCAGTCCTTTGCCAACCAGTTCCCAAAACCTTTGTCATTATCCACCGGAGCACGAAAAACCTGGTTTACAGGTTGGTTCTCAAACTCACGTGCATTCTGTGCAAGAATTTCATTTCCGTCATAAATGATTGAAGCCAGACTTCCGGATGTTAAGTTCCACGATGCTGAAAAACCTTTTCCTGAAGTTTTTAAAATTCCGTTTATTTCATCAATTTTCAGTTTTCCTTTATTTGAAATTTCAGTTGAAGCTAATTTTCCCTTTTGAATATTGAATTGTTCATAAGCTACTTCAAAACCTGCTTTTGCCCAAGGACAATCATCTTTTAGTGTAAATGAGATTTTCAATTGAACGTCACCGACCTCACCCCTGACTCCTCTCCCAAGTGAGAGGGGAAGAGGGCGGAAAATACTATCGCCGGGAGAAACTTCAGGTAAAGTCAGTTCCCCTTTTTTTAATTCATTTCCATCAACATTTAATGTCCAGAAACATCGATATTGAGAAAGCGAAGTATGGCTATTTCTATTTATTATCAACAACATATCATTCTTTCTGAAAACAGCTACCGGTTGATATACTTTTTTTACTTCCTGATATTTCGGTGTGGTTTTCCTGTCACTTGTTACAATTCCTTTAATGCAAAAAGTTTTCAAATTTGGGTAATCGCCAAAATCGCCACCATACGAAACCTGTATTTTCCCATCCGGAAGTTTTTTGAAAATGCCTTCGTCGGCCCATTCCCAGATAAAGCCGCCGAGCAATCTTTTGTTTGAATAAATTTCATCCCAATATTCCTGTAAATTACCCAACGCATTTCCCATGGCATGAGCATATTCGCTGGTCAAAACGGGACGGTTGTCATTGGTTCGTTCGGCAATATCCAAAAGTCTCTCCCAACGGGCATTTTCCGGACGTTCCACATCACTTCCCTCCGGTTCGCCGGGATTCAGATATTCTTCCCGAACCCGTGGATAAAACCGGCTGATAACATCAACGGTTGAAGGATCAGGCTCGCCATTCAGTCCTTGTGCTCCTTCGTAATGAACCGGGCGGGTAGGGTCAAAATCGTGTAACCAGGCTGAGTTTGCGGCAAAGTTAGGTCCGTAACCGGCTTCATTTCCGAGACTCCACATAATAATGGATGGATGATTTTTATCCCGTTCGGCCATGCGGATAGCCCGGTCCAAAAATGCTGCTGCCCAATCAGGATCGGAAGCCAGCGTTCCCCGCAAACCATGTTCTTCAATATCTGTTTCGTCAATCACATACAGTCCAAGCGAATCGCAGAGCTCGTACCAACGGGTTACATTCGGATAATGACAGGTACGAACGGCATTGATATTGGCCTGTTTCATCAACAGAATGTCTTTGAGCATCAGTTTTTCCGTCATTACTTTTCCCAGTTCAGGATCATGTTCATGACGGTTGACTCCACGTAAACGAATTGGTTTTCCATTGACCAACAATTGTCCGTCTTTAATTTGTATCGATCGAAATCCGATTCTCTGACGAACCTGTTCAATCATTTTACCGGTGCTGTCTTCCAACGTTACGAGTAAAGTATACAGATTAGGGGTTTCGGCGGTCCATTTCAGCGGATCTTTCACTTCGGCCTTCAATCGTCCGAATTTTCGTGGACCGCGTTGAGGATTCCATTCATTCATTAACGCCGCTTTGTGATCGAGATTCAGCACATCGGAAGCATCGGCACTAACATTTACAAAATTCTCAATAGTTGCACGAACTTTATAACCCTTGCCGGTTGAATTGCCATAAACTGAAAGTTTCGGATCAATTTCTAACGTTGCATTTTGATAATTTTTGTCCAGCAAGGTGCGAACCGTCAGATCTGTAATTGTAATATCCGGTGTATGAAACAGGGTTATATCCCGATGAATCCCACCGAACCGCCACATATCCTGATCTTCGAGATAGGATCCATCGCAATATTTATATACTTCAATCGAAATTTGGTTTTCAGATGGTTTCAGAAATTTCGTCACATTAAATTCGGATGGTTCCATGCTTCCCTGACTGTAACCCACTTTCTCACCATTTATCCAGACATAGAATGCACTCTGCACACCATCAAAACGCAAAAAAACCTGTCCGTCAGATTTCCAGTTGGCAGGCAAAACGAATGAACGACGGTATTGTCCGACAGGATTACGCTCAATATAAGTTGTATATTTTTTAGGCGGCGTGCTTGTTACACGCGGTGGATCGATTTGAAAAGAATATCCTGAGGAGATATAAATAGGTGTTCCGTAGCCGTTCACTTCCCAGTTGGCAGGAACAGGAAAATCCTTCCATCCCGAATCATCAAATTTTGATGTAAAAAAATCAGCGATTCGCCCTTCAGGTGTGGGTGACCAATGAAATTTCCATAAGCCATCTAAAGTCAACGAACAATCTCCGGGCTGATTGAAATAAGCGATAAAACCTCCTCTTGCCGGCTCACGGTTTATCTGGAGTACATGATTATTTTCCCAGTCAGCTTGTTGCGCTTTCAGAGCAAAAACAAGAGAAATAAACAGGAGTATATGCAGTATTCTTTTCATTTTTCGGGTTCGGAATTTGTGTAGAAAAGACGCATAAACGGTCGTTCTGTACTCAACAAAATTAAGCTCAGAAACTATTCCTAAATAGATTCTGAGCTTTAGGAATTTCTGTCTTTTTGTTATTTCCTCATCAATTTCAGGTAATAATTTTGTCCCAGATAATTTATCCTGCAAATAAATACTCCATTTTCATTGCCTGATGGAGACCAAAGCAGTTTTTGAGTTCCACCAAAAGCATTTCCTTTAAACAATTGATGAACCAGACGACCGTCTACATTGTAAATGTCAACCTGCAGATTTCCTGCATTTGGCAAAGTGAATTGTATTTGTGTTTGATCACTAAACGGATTTGGATAGCTGCTGCAGGCAAGTTGCCCGGTAGTAAGATTTTTTATTTCATTTGCGCTATCGAAAACAAAGTTTGCTTCGGTAACGGCCGACCACTCGCTACTCGTTTTTGCTCTGGCTTTCACAGTTATGCTGGTTCCGATACTTATTGCTGCTGAATAAGTTTTGGCAGCATTAGCAACAACTCCTGTAACCGACGTTCGGGGATCGCTGCCATCAAGCGTGTAGTAAATCGTTCCTTTGTTTGAGCTCATTCCAAGATTTATCGGCGCAGAAATTGTGTCTCCGCCATTGGTGAAAACAGGAGCATCAACTGACGGGAAATATCCGGCTTCACGTAATTGCATAAGCACAGTGTCGGATCTGAAAGGGAAATAATTATTCAACAAATCTTGTTTACGTGGTAGCCAGTGATCATTTTTGGTATAAGGTCCTGAATTATTGAACCAATCACCCCAACGTGCTGATTCACCTATAATGGCTAGGTCTATTTCATCGGCCAGCTTATTGTAACGTACAGCAGCAACTGAAGGTGTAAGAGCACCTCCGGCATTCAGCAAATTTTCCTGAATTTTATCGGCAAACAATACTTTAAAATCAGCATTCTTAACAAGATATTGCAGGAAATTAGATGGATTGTTCGATGTCATTGATTTACTTACAATATTTTCGCTAATATTAGTCATGGTTGTTTCTGCATCCCAACAGAAAAATTTGAATCCTTCGGCATTCAATACACGGTTTCGCCCTACTGTCCAGTTATTTTTATCCCAATCCAGATTTCCTAAATAAAAATTAATCAACATATAATCAATGTAATTATCCACATTAAGCAAGTTTGAATAGGCAGTATTAACAGAACCATCCGGATTTTTCCCCTGTACTTTCTGATAATTGATATTGTTGGCAATGTTGTTTGTTTGAACCTGGCTTAACAAATTATTCCAGGCAACCATGTCACCCGCGGTTGGTGTTGTGGTTTGTTGCTCTTTTATCACATCATATTCCGTTTTATCACCACCCAGATACGATTCCATAAAATTATCGTCATATTGTTCGGTCAGGTTATATAATCCCCAGTATAACCCGTTGATATATAAATGAACAAAACGTTCGTGTGCCGAAGGGTGTCCCATGTCAAGCTGGGTCGTTTTTGTCCACGAATCCTGAATATACTGAGCCATACTTTGTTGAGCTGCCGAATTTTTCACCCAGGTATAATTATATCCACCCCGAAGAACCAACGAATTGAATTCCTTTGTAGATTTCTTTTCATCAAAAACATCAAAATTTAGTTTGGAAGGTCCGTATGCTGACTTAAATCCAAGTTCGAAGCCATGTTTCGGACAATTTCCGGGATTCCGGCTATTCCCTCCATGAAGTTTAAGTTGACAGTTAATCTGAAACTGTATACCGGATGCCGGATCATAATATTCTGCAGAAGTTGGTCTTACCCAATCAACTCCTAACCCACTTGGCTTTCCCGTATATATATAAATACCTCCATTTGTCGCATCATTTACATCTGAAAACAGATATTTGATATCCGTCACAATATTCATTGAGGGAATAGAAGTTAGAGCCGGTTCCATTAGGTTTTTATAATCATTGCTTAGACAAACATCAGGATCCATCTGATAATCAGCAGTAATTGCCGTAGAACTTGCAGCTTGTTTCCAGTTTGTAGGGTATCCGGCCGGATTGGTTGGTTGTTTTAAAACATCTGTCGGAAAAATATATGTATTGGTAATGATTTCACTGGTCAAACCGGACGAATTAACGGTGATTGCACTCAAGGGCGTAGTGGTGGTAATATGAATCGGGGTTGTATAAAGTCTCCCAG